>JASFGN010000023.1:0-11196 GCA_050123735.1 Desulfobacterales bacterium
TGTGTTTAGAAAGCAGACAAGACAGGAGATACCAAACACTAAAACTAAACACCAAACACAATCTACATTGCTATTTTTGAAACATCATTTGAATATTCTTTTTGCGGTTGTGTCGGCGAAACCAGACGGCGATGCCGAAAAGCACCACCAGCGCCGGCAGACCAACAATATTCATTGTTTTTACAAATGTTCGGGTTGAGGCCGCCGCATCGTCCAAAGGGTTGAAGCTTTGCTGTTTTGCGCGCATGATGGCGATGTCTTCGCGGCCGTTCAGATAATCGATGACATTCAGGATGTAGGTCGCATTCGGTCCCCTGCCGCCGGCGTCCAGCAAATTGTCTCTGAGCATATCGCTTGAGGCCATCAGAAAGATTTTTCCGGGTTTGCCCTTTGGCAGAAATTGACCGCTGGCCGTAATCTTGGAAAGATCGACAGAGGGTTGTTGACCGGATGGCTGGTTTTGTTCTGGCTGCTGATCTTCCTGGCTGTCGGTCTCTTTGGCCGCAGTTTCATCCACCGGCT
Organism: Desulfobacterales bacterium; assembly: GCA_050123735.1. Classification (GTDB taxonomy): domain Bacteria; phylum Desulfobacterota; class Desulfobacteria; order Desulfobacterales; family JAHEIW01; genus JAHEIW01. The sequence goes on from JASFGN010000023.1 coordinate 523, forward strand.
TTACCGGTACGGATTTGTCGGCAAAATAACTCGGAAATTCACCGGCCAAAAAGTAGGCCAGCGCTTTGCTTTGCATTTCATCTTTTGATTGGGGTGGCTGGATAAGCATCGGATTCAATGTAATTCGTCCGCTCATCTCCCACGATTTTTCCGAGGAGGATATCAATCGGATGGATTTAAGACCATTGGTCTTCAGGCGCTCAGCCTCAAGCTCCAGTGGAGAAATTTTCAGCGCAATCATGCCCTTAATGTTTTTCATAAAATTCAGTTCTTTGTTGATATGCCGGTTTTTTATAATCGGCGCATAATAGATCGGTCGCTGCCCGCCGCCCAGCTGAGCCGGTAATTCCTGCTGAAAGCAATTTTCGTCCATGACGTACGATTGTTTAATGCGAATTCCGTAGTGATTTAGAAGTTTCTCCAACCCGGTATCTAATGGAACGAAAACCGTTTGCTGGCCGCCCAGACTTCTGCCCTGTTGATTGGCGGGTTGTACTTCCCGCAAACGGTCCAGAAACAGGATCAGGTTCTTTCCTTTCATTAAAAACTGATCAATTTGCAACAGTGCATAGTCGGAAAAGGGCTCTGTCGGTCGGGCTATGACGACGGCGTTAAGATTATCCGGTATCGCCCCTTCGTCCACATCGACCGGCTTCAAGGCGTAATTTTGCGAGACGAGCGTTCGAAAGTTTAGGACCGCATCCGGATTCTGCTGCAGATTTTGGCCCGGCGGCGATGTACCGCCAATATCCAGTGTTCCATGGCCCTCGATAAAACCCAGCTCCTGATTGATATCGATCAGGGCTTCCAGGTTGCGGTTAATCTGTTCTTCTATTTCTGCGATCTCCATCAACTTATACTGCGTACCGATGATCGGGATTTTGATGACCTGCAGCAAAGAAACCACAATGGAACGTTCACCGAATGTCATGACCATCCCGATGGCGCCGTTGCCGGGCGGTATGGTGCCTTTGTCCAGAGCCGGCCATTTGACGGTCATGATTTTATATTTTTTGACATCCGCCAGCAAAGATTCATCAGCTGTAGGGTCCAAGAATTCAAATGCGAGTTTGTCGTAATTTTTCTGATTCAGCCGCGCCACCGTTTTTTCCAGTGTGTCGGGAAACTGCGCCAGTTGTTGTAGACCGATATATGGCGCTATCTGATTGAGCGATGATGATTGGAACAGTTTGATCTGAATTTTATCCTGCAACCCCAGCAGGGCACTGATCTTATTGTTTAGCTTCTGGATGGCCGTGGTCAGTTTATATTCGAGCCCCTCGGTGGTGGTTATGGTCGGAAACCGTTCGATTAGATCGCCGTGGATCACAACCAGTCCCATGTAAGCGCGTTGAAATTTGACTTCATCCTTTTCGATGGCCTGAATTTGGACGGGATGAATTCCATAATTATTGGCGAGCCTTTGATTTTCCTGTTTCTCTTCGGACAATTCGCCTTCTTCAGCACTAACGTCGTAAAAACTATAGTTAAAATAGCGATTGGCATGGATGGCATATTCTTCGAGCAAATCATGTAAATAGCGCTCGGTGCTGTTGTGCGGAGCAGGCAGGTCCTTGGTAAAAAAGACTTTTATCGTTAAGGGTTCGCTCAGCGTTGACACGACTTTTTTGCTGGCATCGGAGATGGAATACATCTTATTGGCACTCAGGTCCAATCTGAAGAACAGGGTAATGCCCGCAACGTTGACCAAAACGACGATGATCAAATAGATCAAAAATTTAATGTACTTCTCCGATCCTTTTTTTACCTGCATATGTGATCTCCTTACTGTTTTGCCCGCAGCGCCAGATGGGCCGCATATAGACCGATAAAGCACACACTGACAAAATAGAGAATATCACGACTATCGATGATGCCTTTGGCGATATTCTGAAAATGGAAATCCGCCCCCAGATAGGCAAAAACGCCCAGCAAGGAACGGGGTAGGAAATACAGCAATTTGTCGATCAGGGTCAGCGCGAAGCAAATCGCCAGCCCAATGATAAACGCAATGATCTGATTGCGCGTCAGCGCTGAAGAAAATAGCCCGATAGCAGAGAAAGCGGCGCCCAACAGGATAGCGCCGACATATCCGCCGAGCACCGGTCCCCAGTCCATTTGTCCCATCAATGAAACCGTCAGCGGATAGGCAAATGTTGGGATCAACATCGCAACGACCATTGCCAGGCTGGCCAAAAATTTGCCGAGGATGACATCGAGAGCGGTCACCGGCATTGTCAGTAAAATTTCATCGGATCCCACGTTTAATTCTTCGGATATCAACCGCATGGTGATGGCCGGAATGACGAAAGCAAAAACCACCGGCAGCAAAGCGTAAAATGTCCGCAAACTCGCCTGGTTAAACAGGAAAAAGGTCGCAAAAAAGAACCAGCCGGTTACCAGAAGAAATATTGAAATGACAATGTAAGCAATCGGAGAAACAAAATAAGCATTGAACTCCTTGCGAAAAATATGGGTCACCTGGCGCATCTTAATTCTCCTTGGTGAGCTCGCGAAAAATGTTTTCCAAAGATTGGGTCTCCTGGTGGAACTCCAGCAGAACCCAATCGGTTTCCTTGATTCGGCGATAAACTTCCGGTCGCAGGTCCGCTGTTGAAGAATAGTTCAGGTTGACGTTCAGGAGGCCGTCGGTTTCAGAAACACGTGTGATATCATCCAGGCCCGGGATATCTGACAGCGCTTCCTGTACGGTTTTGAAATCTGTGTTTTGAACACTCAGCTTCATGAGGTTTTTACCACCGGTGGATTGTTTCAGGTTTTCGGCACTGCCATCCGCCACGATTTTGCCCTGACTGATAATGACGATTCGGTCGCAGGTGGCCTCGGCTTCGCTCAGGATGTGCGTCGAAAGGATGATGGTTTTTTGTTGGCCGATTTCTTTGATGATTTTACGAATCTCAACAATCTGATTGGGGTCCAGGCCCGACGTCGGCTCATCCAGAATCAAAACCTCCGGATCGTTCATCATGGCATGCGCCAAGCCGACACGCTGTTTGTATCCTTTCGAAAGCTCACCGATCGGCTGGTGCATGACTTCATTGATGCCGCACAGATCCGCCAGATGACGAATGCGTGCCATCTTTTGATTTCCGTTGATCTTGCGAATAGCGGCCACGTAATTCAGGTAATCAAAGACCAGCATATCATGATACAGCGGAGCGGATTCCGGCAGATAGCCTAAAATTTTCTTAATTTCCAATGTATGCTTATCGATGCTTAATCCTTTAACACGGATATTTCCCGAACTGGGCTGCAGGTACCCGGTGAGCATCCGCAGGGTGGTGGTTTTGCCGGCTCCATTGGGACCCAACAGCCCCAAGATTTCACCCTTTTCGATATTGAAATTGATCTGATCCACCGCGCAAAGCGTGTGATAATATTTGGTAAGATTTTCAACCTGGATCATCGGACAGCTCCCTTTCGAATCGATTTGCACTATCTTCTAAAGCCAGTGGCTATAAAAAAATGCTCGGCTGATGTCAAGGCCTGCTATGCATTTCATCCAACCGCATGAATGCCGCTTTGTAAAAGGGGTGGCGGAACAGGCAGGTGAACCAAGATTTGTTCCATTGTACCCAACCAAAAACCTGGAAATTTTATTTGCTAAAACATGGAAAAGATGAGAAACAGATTTATCCTAGGGTTAATAATGCCCGCAACCTGCTTGCTTTCTGAGTTAAAATCTTAATACATGAATTTTGATTTTGCAAGTTGCGTGACCCCCAAATAAGCGCGTCAGTCGAGTCAACGACCCTTTGCATAGCGGGTGGCGTTGATTTTTCCTTCTGGGCGGGAAAAGACAGGGGCGCGAATACCCCAGTCGTTGCGGGTAAATCCGGGTGCGAAGCACCCGGTTTGGAAAACCCGATCAAATTTAAAATTTGTCGTCGCAGGTTTTACCGTGTCACGACACGAATTGGCACACAACGGTTGCCAAATGAGTGTCCTGAAAGGAGTCAGGTCGATGAGCACCTCACATCATGGTTTTGGAAAATTCTTTAAGTTAGCCTCTTTTTTGATCATGCTTGCCTTGACAGTCGCTTTTTACAACATCGTTTACGATACCCCGGGCAACAGTGCCTGTGCTGAAGAAACGCCTTATATCAATGCACCTGCCAGTTTCAATCGACTGGCAGTCCTGGTGAGCCCGGCGGTGGTCAACATCCGGACCGTAAAAACGATTAAGGGCGGCGGGCCGGTTTTTCGACAATTTCAACGTGATCCCTGGGGTAAAGAAGGCCCCTTTAAAGAATTTTTTGAACGCTTTTTCGGCGACGAAATGCAGAAAGAATTCAAACAGCCCAGCCTTGGATCGGGCTTTATCTTTGACAAGACCGGCTATGTCGTGACCAATAACCATGTCATCGAAGATGCGGACCAGATAAAAGTCAAGCTCAAGGACGAACGTGAGTTCGATGCCGCAGTTGTCGGACGGGACCCCAATACGGATATCGCTTTGCTGAAAATCGAATCAGACGAAAGCTTTGCGACGGTGAAGCTGGGCGACTCCGATGCACTTCAGGTCGGACAATGGGTGGTGGCCATCGGCAGCCCTTTCGGGCTCGAGCAAACAGTAACAGCCGGAATTGTCAGTGCTAAAGGTCGGGTCATCGGTTCAGGTCCGTATGATGACTTCATCCAGACCGATGCCTCCATCAATCCCGGCAACAGCGGCGGGCCTTTGCTGAATATGCAGGGTGAAGTGGTGGGAATCAATACCGCGATTGTAGCCAGCGGTCAGGGAATCGGTTTTGCCATACCGATCAATCTGGCCAGGGAAATTATCGTGGCGCTTAAAGATGAAGGTGAAGTGACCCGGGGATGGCTGGGGGTTGCCATCCAAGATTTGAGCGCTGAAATGGCCGAATACTACAACATCGAGAGCAAGAAAGGTGTATTTGTGGCCGACGTTTTTGAAGGCGATCCGGCAGATCAAGCTGGAATTCAACCCAGAGATATTATTCTTGACATAAATGGAGAAAAGATTGAAACCAGCCGTCAATTGACGGGCCTCATCGCGAAAATTCCGGTAAATGAGAGTGCGAAAATAAGGATTCTGCGCAACGGCAAAGAAAAAACAGTTAACGTCAAAATTGCCAAACGTCCCGAAGAAAGGCTGGCCGGACTGAGGCGCTCCCCTGAGCGGACAGAAGAATTTGGTATTCGCGTGTCGGATCTGACACCTGAAATTGCCCAGCAGTTCAATATCGATGAAAGTGTGGGCGTCATCGTTACCCGGGTGGAAAGCGGCAGCAAAGGCGATAGCGCTGATGTGCGTGTCGGAGATATCATCAAGGAAATTAACCGCCAACCCGTTAAAAACAGTGAAGAATACAAATCGCTTTTGCGCGAAATTAAGTCCGGTGAAGCGGTTAATCTGTTTATTCGTCGGAAAAGCGCCGGATTTTTAGTGGCGAAGCTGGTTAAGTAAAATTCAAAAGTGTTGCTTTTGAATTTTAGTCACTGATGGTCTTACTCAGATCCGGTATGGTTTCCGGCTTGCCCCGCTGCATGTACCGGCTATCATTGCCGCGGGCGGTAACATTTTCATAGACGCCATCGTCCCGCTTAACCAGCTTGGTAAAGCCCAGATCACGCAGTTCGCTGTTGGTTTTCGGACAGCTGATATTGATTCGCGAAATGATTTTTTGCACCGGGCCGCCGCATTCGGGGCACTGAGTCAGTTGGTCATCCTCCAGTGTTTGTTTGCAATCAAACACCTTCCCCAATTTACACGCCCGCTGAACGTGTTCATACTCATATATTGGCATTTTTTCCCCGTTGATAATCGCCCTTTTAAGCCGGGTCACATTTTTACACAGATGCTGCCCTGCTGGATACCAGACGGACAAATCTGCTGATAAAATTATAAATGGTATTTTAGAGCTTGTCAAAAAAACGTCCCGATTGCGGAATGTTTTTTTGCACCAACGCAGATGCCGCCATCCTTTTATTGGGTTTTCCAAACCGGGTGCTTTGCACCCGGTTTCACCCGCAACGATCGGGGCACTGCGTGCCCCTGTCTTTTACCACCTTTGGCGGCAAAATCCAAGCCACCCGCTGTGCGGGTGGTCGTTGACTCGGGACATTATGATGACAAGCGGTGTAAAATTCTGTCAAGCAGATCGTCTCTGCTTTGCGCTTCGATGATGAATAACCCGAATGAGCTTAACCCCCTAAAGTTTTTTTTAAAAGCAGCCGATAGCGGTAATGGGTTTGGGTGAGTTGTCTTTACATTGATCCGTCCCCAACGAATTTGGCCATGCAGACATATTTTATAGCGATTGTCAAAAAATCGTTGCGTTTGCGGATGGTTTTTCTGCGACAAGCGCTTATGCCGCCATCCTTTTATCGGAAACTATTTATGACAAGCGGTATAAAACTAACGTTAACCGCCTGCAGGCAAGTTCCCTATAAGCGAATGTGTGCTTGAGATGGTCGGGAAAAAATTATGAATAAGGCACAGCCGATTGAACAGCCGGATATCAAACTGAAGATCAAAGAGGCTGATACCTGTCATTCCATGGGGATGCTACAGGAGGCGTTGACCCTCTACGAAGAGGTGCTCTCCTTATCACCTGCTGAAGAAGATGCTATAAATGGAAATATTAATAATAAAATTAATAGCTTAAAAAAAGAGCTCGAGCTGCAGGAGATGGCTGAAAACCAGGGCCTGTCTGCAGAGGATATCTCTCTTTTTAGGAAAAATTTGTCCCTGGCCGATGATGTCCCGACGATTTTGGACGGAGCCCGGGCTTTGAAAGAACTCGGGCTGATCGAAGAGGCCATTCTCGAATATGAAAAGCTCCTGAAGTTTGATTTCGGAAAATCCGATTACTCCCAATTGGATTATTCCCCGGCCCAGATCGTGGTGGATTACTTAACCTGTCTGCTCCAAACGCACCAAGCCCAGGAAGTTATCAAGAAAGCGCATATCGTAATTAATCAGCACAATTTGCAAGACAACGAAGCCGCTCAGATCCAATTCTGGCTGGGCTGTGAGATGGAAAAACGCGAGCAGCGTGATCAAGCCCTTGAGATATTTGAAACCGCAGCCAAAATTGATCCTCGAAATAAGGATATTTCCAGTAAAATCAATTCTTTAAAATCGAGTATGTCAACCAGCTCGAGATACGATTATCTGCTGCGAAATAATCTGGTGACAACCAATCAACTTCAGGATGCCCTGGCAATTTCCAAAAAGGCGGCAAAAAGCGTCGAATTTGTCTTAACGGATCGCTTTAAGGTTAAGAAGGAAGAAGTGGGCAAATCTCTGTCGTTGTTTTATGGTGTGCCCTTTCGCAGTTTCGATCCGGAAGTCAGCGTCCCGGTCGAGCTGACCAACAATTTGAAAAAATCGTTTTTGCTCTATTATGTCTGGGTGCCGTTGAAATGGAGCAAAAACGGCGTTGAAATATTGGTAGACGACCCGAAGGATCTGCGCAAAACCGATCACATCAAAGCCCTGATGCCCAATCAGAAGATCAATTTCGCGGTTGGGTTCAAAGAGGACATTGAAAGATTTATCAATCATTTCTTTGACCCGAAAGTCGAAAAGCTAACTGAAAATGCATATGAAAATCTGGACGATATCATTCCGGATATTTCCTTTGAAGAAGAAGAGGAGATAGAGGAAGACTCAAAAGGCCTGGATGAGTCCTCCAGCCAGGTGGTCAAATTTGTCGACCAGGTTCTGGTTACCGCCTTTCGCAACAAAGCCTCCGATATCCATGTTGAACCATCGGCCATCAACCGCAAGACCACCATTCGGTTTCGCACCGACGGGGTCTGCCACGAGTACATCCAGGTGCCGAATGCCATGGCACCGGCAATCGTATCACGATTAAAGATTATGGCCGATCTGGATATCGCCGAGCGACGCCTGCCCCAGGACGGGAAAATACGGTTCAAACGCAAGGGTATCCCTGAATTTGAACTGCGGGTATCGACCATGCCTACCGCCGGCAGATTTGAAGATGCGGTTTTGCGTATCTTGACCAAATCGGGCGCCCTTAAACTGGACGAACTCGGATTCAGTGAGCGCAACTTAGCGGTTCTGAAACGGACCATTAAGCGTCCCTACGGTCTCATTTTATGCGTGGGCCCGACCGGTTCGGGAAAAACGACCACGCTGCATTCGGCGCTGGCCAGCATCAACGAACCCGATGTCAAAATTTGGACAGCTGAGGATCCCGTAGAGATTACCCAGGCCGGGTTAAGACAGGTACAGGTGAAACCGAAAATCGGACTTGATTTTGCAAGAATCATGCGCGGTTTTTTGCGTCTCGATCCGGATATCATCATGATCGGGGAAATGCGGGACCGTGAAACAGCCGCCACCGCTATCGAGGCTTCCCTGACCGGCCATCTGGTGTTGTCTACGCTGCATACCAACAATGCCCCCGAGACCCTGACGCGATTGCTGGATATGGGGATGAATCCACTCAACATCGCCGATTCTTTCCTGGCAGTGGTGGCGCAGCGTCTGGTTCGAAAATTGTGTGCCGAATGCATTGAAACATACCACCCCGATCAAGAAGAGTTCGACTACATCGTCAAGGACTATGGGGAGAAACCGTTCCAGGCATTGGGTGTCGAGTATGATCCCAGCTTTGAACTGCATCGTTCCGCTGGCTGCGAGAAATGCAATGGATCCGGTTATAAGGGCCGGATGGGCATCCATGAATTAATTGAAGGCACACCGGAAATCAAAATGCTGATCAAAAAGCAGGCAACCTCACAGGATCTGGCCAAACAGGCGATCAAAGATGGGATGACGACGTTGAAGCAGGACGGTGTTCATAAGGTTTTTGAAGGCATCTCGGATATGCGTGAAGTCCGCCGGGTCTGTATCGAGTAAGCCTCAAAGGTGAAGAAGATGTCAAAAAAAGCATTGGTGGTGGATGCGGATTACTTTTTTGTCGAATTTGTCAGCGAATTGCTCGCAAAGCGGGGCTATGAGGTCACCAAAGCCTACGACGGTAAGGATGCGATATCCAAATTACAGGATCTTCCCCAAGATATCATGTTCGTGGATCTGGTGATGCCCAAAGTCGATTGCAGCCAGTTTATTGATTTTGTCCGTCTTAAATACGGGCCCAATCATTTTCCCATTGTGGCTCTATCGGGGGTAATGGTCGAGCACCTCGGCAGTCTTAACGAAATCGGTGCTGACTATTATATTGCCAAGGGCCCGATTGACAGGCTGACCGTCCAGTTGAACGGGCTTATGGCGGAAATTGAGACCCGTCCGCAACCGCCAACCGATCGCGTAAAAATAATGCCGACCAGCGGCGTTTATCCCAGACGTGACGCCGTTGGACTGCTGAATGCTTTGAAGTTCCACCAGTCGGTCATTGATAGCCTATGTGTCGGTGTCATGGTGGTCGACATCGACGCCCGAATTGTCAACGTAAACCCTGCCGCCTTTGAGATCCTCGGCAAATCTGCGACAGAAGTCCTCAATCATCCGGTGCTGGAGATTTTCCCGCCGGAAGCAAAGGCCAAACTGGGCGGCGCCCTCAAACAGGTCAGACAACTGCCGGGTCGGACGAAAATGAGTTTGCTTGCAGACTTTAACAATCGGTCGATTCGCGCGAGCGTATCCACGATATCGCAACCGGTCGGAAGTAGCGGATGGGTGATTGTCCTGGAAGACACCACCTGTGTTTGACGCCGCGCCGAAGCGCTGCTGTTTTCTCATCCATTATCCTATGGCGACTGCTCGGCACCACGGGGTTCTTCATTTCCGATCGATTCTTTGAAATGAATCTCCTTGAAGCAAACGCCTTTATCTGCTAAAAAATCGTATTTATACCGAAATTTATTTGGGTCGATACGGGTTACCGACAACATATCGGACCAAGGGGGTTTTTATGGTGCGGGTGGGCATTGTGGGTGCGACCGGTTATGCAGGGGCGGAACTGGTCAGAATCCTTAGCGGGCATCCCCAGGTTGAGTTGAGCATTTTGACGTCACGCCAATTTGCCGGAGTTAAATTTGAGCAGGTTTACCCGGCTCTGGCCGGCAGCGTGCAGTTGACCTGTGAAGAACTGGACGTCGCCAAAGTGTGTGATCAAGCCGATTTTGTATTTCTGGCATTGCCACACCAATTGCCCATGGCTCTTGTGCCGCAATTTCTTGAGCGCAACGTTCGCGTCGTTGATCTGTCCGCCGATTTCCGTTTTAATGATGCCGCTGTTTACGAAGCCGCCTACCAGCCGCATACGGCCAAAGATTTACTCGATCAGGCTGTTTATGGTTTAAGCGAAATTTATGCTGAGGCCATCCGCACTGCTGACCTGATCGGTAATCCGGGTTGCTATCCCACCAGTGCACTGTTGCCGCTCATTCCGCTGATACGGGAAAACCTTTTGGATCTAGATTCATTAATTGTCGATTCAAAATCCGGGGTCAGTGGAGCTGGAAGGTCGCTGGCGATAACGAGTCACTATTGCGAAGTCAACGAATCGTTTAAGGCCTATAAGGTTGCCAACCATCGTCACAATCCGGAAATGAACGCCGTTCTAAGTCGCGAAGCCGGCCGGCCGGTCAAACTGACCTTTGTTCCGCATCTGGTTCCGATGAGCCGCGGAATGTTAACCACGATCTATGCGAATCCAAGCAGCAATTTGCAGGAGGCGGATGTTCGCC
>JASFGN010000024.1:0-11092 GCA_050123735.1 Desulfobacterales bacterium
TTTAAATGTGGGGATCAGCAGATATTTCAATCTGCAATCCACAATCTAAAATCCGCAATTGAAGGAGTCAATCCCCGTCCCGCAGATCGACGCGAATCTCCATATTTTCCAGCAATCGGTAAGCATCCCGTCGCTCCGCATCCGTGCTGTCTCCCACCACCGTGATGATGGCCTGGATAACATCATTGCTGACGCCGGCATTTTTGAGGGCAATGATGTCAGCGGCTGTCGTAAACTCAATCGATCGCACGTCTTTGCCGTATATGATCGGAGCGGTGTCTTTGAGAAAAGAGCCTTCGCGAATAACCATCTGAATGGTTTTCTCGCTAAGCCCCGCCTTTTTCATGTCGATAATCTCCTGAACGCTAAAAGCCGCGGTTTCAACGACCTTTTCCCTGGCCATCAGCTGGATGGTCTTGTCGCTGACGCCGGCTTGCTTTAAACGCACGATGCTTTCACTGTTGAGGCCGGACAGCGGGTGGGTAATGATGAATACGAGCACGGCGGTACAACTAATGGTGATCAGTGTTTTTTTCATTTCTTACTTCAGAAAATTGAGAAAGCCGGGTTGCGAAATCTGGGCTGCGGTCGCCAGCGTGCTTTCATAGGCAATCTCCAGACTCTTCAACTCCAGCACGGCCTGGGTGATATCGGCAACTTCTTCATCACCCAAAAGGTTCTCGATTTTAGGTTTATAATTATCCCAGTGGTTTTCGGTGGTTTTCAACTGGTAAACGATAGCCGCATTGGCGCTGCGAATGTTTTTTATCTGGTTTCGGCCTTGATTCAGACGGTCACTCTGTGTAGATATCGCCACCGTATCGTCATTTTCCAGAGCCACGATTAAATCCCGCATCTCATCGAAAATATTCAGTCCGCCGGCAGCCGCATTGTGAAAAATGGGCCGGCCGTCTGCATCCATGATGACCCTCGAATTGTCGGCAACAATATACTGCATCTCCCCGTCATCACCGTTGTAAGTGACGGTGTATTGATCAAATGTCGTGGCCAGAGAATCGTCGCGCGTAAAGGGTGCTGTTTTGGTTTGATAGCCTGAGAACAAATAATTTTCGTTCAGTTTTGAATTGGCCAGATCCAGCACCTGATCATATATGGTTTTAAGGTCGTCAGCCGCCAGTTGACGGCTGGCGGTGGTGCCGGCAACCTCGGTTTCAGCCAGTGATCGGACCACCTGCAGCAAATTATCCACCAGATCCAGATTTGCTTCAATCACCTCCAGGCGTGTTCTCCCGGTCTTGATATTGCTCTGGTACTGCTCAATTGCAGCAATGGATTGACGATAACTCAGCACCCGGCCCATGCCCAGCGGATCATCCGAAGGCTTGTTGATTTTCTTGCCGGAGGCGATGATATTCTGGCGATCATAGATCGCTTCGTTCTGGCGGGTCAGGTAACGCACGATGGATTGTATCATGGTATTATTGGTCACTCGCATGATTCTTCTCCTTTTAACACCTGATCTTTTCGACCCTAAAAGTTAGCCTGTTGCCTGAGCAGCGCATGTTATTCCTCTCCTGTTGACCCCTGGCGGTTTAAATCATCTGTATAACCGTTTTAATCATTTCATCGGATGCGGAGACCAGTTTGGCGGCAGCCGCATACGCGTTTTGAAATTTGAGCAAATTGATCATCTCTTCGTCCAGTGAAACCCCTGAAATGGACTCACGGTAATTATTCAGCTGCGCCACCATTTCAGATTGATGGGTGTGATAGGAATCCGCTTTGAGGACTTCATTGCCGACATCCCTGACCAAGGTACTGTAGTAATCGCTAAAGGTGGCGGTATTACCGCTCATCACCAGCTGATGCTGCAGGTTAGCGATATCAATGGCATTGCGGTTGTCACCCGGAACGGTCAGCGGATCCATTGCAGCGGCGACTAAATTAAAGTCGGCAACAATATTGGCATTGACGGCAATACCTGCGGCCGTGGCGCTCCCATCAAAAAACACCTCCCCGGCATTTGCGTTTAAATCAAACCCGACCTGATGCAAATTATTCACTTCGGTCATTAAATTCTGGGCCAGCGTATCCAGTCGATTGACCAGATCGACAATCACCATATCGCGGGTCTCGAGCCATCCTTTTAACCTGCCACCGGAAATATCGGTGTTGATATTGACGGTGTTGCCGGCACCGTCGGTCCAGACGACATCCTCCAACCCGGAGGCATTGGTCTCTGTGGAAAGTTGCCATACGGAGCCTCCGCTCACCAGCGGCCGCCCGTTGGCAATCAGCGCGGTGACGGCACCGTGTTCATCTTCAAATGCATTAATGTCGATCAGTTCGGCAAGCTCTTTGAGCACAACGTCGCGCTTATCGCGATAATCATTGGCGCTTTGGGTTACGGTCTCAAAGGAGACAATCTTTTGATTCAAATCGGCCAGCTGGGCGGATAATTCGTTGATGTCGGCAACGGTGCCCACAATGGACCGGTCCAGATCCTGCTGTGCTTGCGCAAGATCGGCATCCAGTTTGTTGAAAGTTGACGCTAAAACCTGAGAGCGGGTCACAAGGATTTGTCTTTCGGTGGGACCGGATGGATTGTTGGATAACGCCTGCCAGGCATTCCAGAATTCACTCATGGCCTGGTTTAGGCCGGACCCGAGGCTTTCGTTAAAAATAACCTCGAGTGACTCAACCGACTGTTTCTGCGCATCCCATCTTCCCATCACATAGGTTTCACTGGTGATCTGGGCATTCAAGAATCGATCGTAGATACGCTCGACCTCGTCCGCGCTGACCCCGTTGCCCATAATCCCGACCACCGAATCAAAGGCGACGGTGGGTGACATGATCAAGCGCTGACGCGAATAGCCGGGGGTGTTCACATTGGCAATATTATGACCCGTCACGTGGATCGCCCTTTGCTGGGTGATCAGGGCCTGGCCTGCAATACTTAAAACGCCATTGATATCTGACATAAGACGTCCTCTTTTTTTTTGTAAATTTGGGTTATCCGGGTTCCAGAACTCCGGACAACTCGGTAACCCACTGTGTCGTCTGACTGGCGACCTTTTCCAGAACACAGGGCTCGAGTCCGAGACGCTCACTGACCGCAACACTTGGCTGATGCTGCAAACCATCCCGGCCGATTCCGATGCCGATCAGGAGACTCATCACATTGGCCACATGCACGACATCTAACATAAAGCTGGTGTGTTCAAGGGATTCGGGATCATGGTGCCATTGAACCGCATTGACAATTTCCGCAGGCAGTGACCAGCGGGTTAAAATTTTGGCGCCGACATCGGCGTGGTTGGTGCCCAACACCATGGTTTCCGCGGCTTCAAAGCTGGCACCCTCTGAAACGGCACGTGCTATCTCATTGAAATCATCTTTGACATACTCGCCCAGAACCAGTTTGCCGACGTCATGCAGCAAGGCGGCGGTAAATATTTCCTCGGAAGCTTCGATTTTCAACTCTTTCACCAGACCCTCGGCTGCGACCGAGACGGCAATCGAATGGCGCCACAGTTCACCCGGGGGCAGATCATAACCGGGGACAGATCTGTCCATGATGGCACTGACGCAGGCTGCAATAACCATTTGGATCAAGCGCTTGAGACCCAGTAAAATCACGGCCTGTCTGATCGATCCAATTTTAGACGGAATCCCAAAGTACGCCGAGTTGGCAAGCCTGAGCACGTTGGCCGTCAAACCGGGGTCATGGCGCAGTATCTCCTCGATCTGAGATACCCGCATGGACGGATCATCAATCAGACCCAACAATTTGACGGCTGTGCCCGGCATGCCGGGAAACGACTGTATGGCCGCTGCGATTTTTTGCGACTCCATGGATTATTACCTCAACGGTATCAATTTCAGTTCGGGCGTTTTCGCCATCTTAGGGTGCCCCTCTCATCTTTTACAAGAACGGCGGTATGCATCATTCCGTCGACTGCGGTGCTCAATTAAATGCCAACGCACTCGATAATTCATCTACCCAGTGGGCCACTTTTTCTGAAATGCTCTCGAATTGGTCGAGTTGAATTCCGAGTCGATCAATCACTGCCGGCGATAATTCAACGGCATGACCGGCGGTCGGTCCGCTGGTATCCGCTGTCTGGCATAAAATATTCGCCAGATAGACCACATCCATTTGCATGTTGCAGGCTTCCGGAGAATCAGGATCGTGATGCCATCGAACCGCATTGATGATACCGGAAGGCAAATTCCAGTTGGCCAGAATGCGCGCCCCGATTTCAGCATGATCGGTGCCCAGGATCATGTTTTCGGCCATTACCCAGGGAATTCCCTTGGCCGCAATACTTTGAATGGCTTCCAGCTCCTCAAACACAAATGACCCTAAAATCAACTTGCCGACATCGTGTAACAGTGCCGGGGTGAACACATCTTCAGCATCAATTCTTTTTTTGCCTTTTACCAGCGCCTCTGCGGCAATGGAGACCGCAATTGAATGCCGCCATAAATCGCCCGAGGGTAAATTGTAGCCGGGTACCGCCTTGTCCATAACCGCACTGACACAGGAAGCAACCACCAGCTGGATGAGGCGCTTTAAGCCCAGCAATATGACGGCCTGTTTCAGAGAACCGATTTTGGAGGGCAAACCAAAATAAGCGGAGTTTGCCAATTTAAGAATATTGGCCGTCAACCCCGGGTCGTAGCGCAATATATCTTCGATTTCAGAAACAGAGGTGTCGGGTTCTTCAAGCAGGCTCAGCATTCTGGTGCCTGCCCCGGGGATGGTTGGAAATGATTTTACCCTGTCCAATATATCGTTTATTTTTGTGCTGCTCATAACACCCTCTCTATGCCGTTGCTGCAAACGATTGTCTGTCCCATTGCAAGATCCAGACAAACAGTGCGACAGGCTGTGCCGCCCACATCTTCAGCTTTCAATCGAATCCCTTCGTCTAAAAGTCTTGCATGCAGTGTGCGGTAATTTCGCTCTCCAATCTGAAACACCTCTTTGTGCCCCATGGGATTGCCGCACCCGATGGCTTTAACCAGCCAGTTGTGTTTGGGCGACACGTTTTCGTGAGCCGCCAGCTGCTCAAAAAGTGCCGGAATTCCGGTATCGACAAACATAAACGGATTGGTTTCGGCCTTTTTCAGGTTGACTTTTGACAACGGCAACATCGCATGCAACAGACCGCCAAAACCGGATAGCGGGTCATATGCTGTCAGGCACAGGCAACTGCCCAGCGCATCGGTGACCAGCCGTTCCGGGCTGCAGGCGATTTTCATGTCCCCTATGGGTACCATAGATTTCATTAACTAAATGTCACCGCTCAATAGTCTGCCGGTTTCGTCACCGCTTTCCACAGCGCCGCTGCGATAGTATACCGGATTATCCACCATGATATTATTTAAGAGGTTATAAGAGCCCTGGATCAGTTGCATTGAATGCGACATCAAAGATTTATTTTGTTGTGTGACCTGCTGCAGGGTTTGAATCAGGGCCAACAAGTCGGTGCTGCAGTCCACCAAGCGCCGCGCGTATGATTCATCGACCTGCTCAGACAGCCGGGTCAAGGTCAGTCCCTCGGGTGAGCAGCCGAGTTCGGCTGCGACCCGATTCATCACCTGCAGACGCTGTTCTTCGAGAATGCGCAGTTTTAGCAGCAAATTATCCTTGGCCTTACACACCTCGTTGAGCTGTTTTAAATTCAGACCGACCACCGCTTCTTTTTCATTTTCCGTAATACCTAACAGCGCTTGATACAGTTCTGCCGCATGAACGAGCAACCGAATCAGTTTATCCAAAAGATGTTCCATTTGACAATTTTTCCTATCGTTTGCCCTGATAGGATCAATCGTTTTAATTGCGTTCAAATCAGGGCATACCCCGTTTTAGTTATCGGCTAAATTACCAATAACTTTAGATATAATATTATTCTGCATCACCCGATTTTTCAGCTCCGGGGGCTGAAGCCGGCGTGTCCAGCTGATGCAGCATCATGTCTGCCAGACCGATACCGCCTCTATTGGCCAGTTTGACGGCCATTTCTGCATCCATCATCGATGTATAAATTTCTTCGGCTCGTCCGCCACTGAAAAACCCCGATCGATGAATGGTAGCACGCATTTCTTTAAATAATTGGTTTATAAAAAGGGATTCCATCTGGCGGCAGGTCTCAGCCAGCTCCGAATCATTTGCAGGCACCCCCGTTGCGCCCTTTTTTGAATGCAGGGCGCGTTGCAGCCGGGTCGGGGCCTCGACAACCATATCCGCTATGTTAAAGGGTAATTTGGGCGAAGATACAAAATCGGCCATCAGATGATCTCCAATTCTGCCTGCAGCGCGCCTGCGGCTTTGAGCGCCTGGAAAATGGCAATCAGGTCCCGGGGAGATACGCCGAGTGCATTCAATGCCTTAACGACCTCTCCGATACTGACGCCTGATTCCACCAGGAAAATGGGGTTTTTACCTTCCTGAACGACGATCTCCGATTCGGGTGTAACCACGGTCTCCCCGCCCCGCGAAAACGGCAGGGGCTGTGAGACATCCTGGGACTCGTTTATCTGGATGCTCAGATTGCCATGGGCGATGGCAATGGTGGCAATACGCACGTTTTCACCCATAATGACCGTACCGGTGCGCTCATTGACGACCACTTTGGAAACCATATCCGGTGTGACACCCAGACTTTCAATCATGGTTACAAATTGGACCGTATTGCCCAGATAGTTTTCCGGAACCGTTACCCGAATCGAACCGGCATTCTCGGTGTGCGCCAGCTGGCTGTAAAAAGCCCGATTGATGGCCTGGGCCACCCGGCTGGCGGTTGTAAAGTCCGGGTCTTTCAACGCCAGGGTCAATGCGTTTTTCTGGTTGAAATTGGAATGCAGCTCTTTTTCAACCAGTGCGCCGCCAACCACACGTCCGACTGTCGGAAAATTCTTTTGGACCTGATCACCGGAGTTTCCGCTGACCGCAAACCCGCCCGTGCTAACAGGTCCCTGGGCCACCGCATAGACGTTCCCGTCGGCAGCGCGCAAGGGCGTGAACAGCAGCGTTCCGCCCTGCAGGTTTTCTGCATCGCCGATCGAGCTGACCAGCACATCAAGACGGCTGCCCAGGCTCGCGAAGGCCGGCAGATCGGCGGTCACCATGACCGCGGCGACATTTTCGACATCATCAATGTCGCTGGTCTGAACGGTGACGCCCATTTTCTCCAGCAAACTGGCCAGCGATTGAATCGTAAATAAAGCGCTATCGCTGTCACCGGTGCCTTCCAATCCCACCACCAGTCCGTAACCAACCAGTTGATTCTGGCGAACCCCTTTGATATCGGCAATGTCCTTGATGCGCACCGCCGTAGCTTCCGCTACCAGGACCGTGCTGACGATCAGCGCCCAAAAAGCAAATGTGATCCATTTAAAGAAAGTGTCTGCCTGATTGTATTTTTTGGTATTCATATTTTTTTCACCCCACGATCTTAGAAGGGCCAGAGCGAATTGATCAAATTGGCCAGCCAGCCGGGTTTCTGGCGGTCATTAACGATTCCACTGCCGCTGTAGGCGATCTTGGCATCGGAAATGAAAGTGGACAGAATAACATTATCGTCTTCGATGTCTCGCGGCCGGATAATCCCGGACAAGATGATCATCTGGGTCTCATGATTGACCAGAATCTCGCGCGAGCCGACAATCTTCAGGTTGCCGTTGGGCAGCAGCTCGGTCACCCGGCAGGTAATAAACGCATTCAGATCCCCGCTGCGCGACGTGCTACCGGAGCCATTGAAATCACTGGACATGCTGCCTTTGACCGAGGGATTGCCAAACGGGTTGGGTCGGGGCAAATTGCTGGACATATTGCCTAAAACCTTATCTTCATACCAGTCTTCGACGCCAAAAAGGGTTTCGATGCCCGCTTCCAGACTCGAATCCCGCCCGGTTTTGGTGTCAGCCGAATTGGTGGCCTTGGAAGACTCGACGATTTTAATCGTGACAATGTCGCCGACTTTGCGCGCTTTGGTATCAATAAAAAAATCATTGAACATACTGCGAGAAGCGTACAGCGATCCGTTGGGTGCATACGAAAAACCGTTGGCTTCGGGTTGGGGTAAAGATACGGCTTGGATTTGCCCCTGTGGTTTAACCGAGATGGTTTCCGCCACCGGCGGCAGGCTCTGCCGGGGGGCGGCGCAGCCGCATAGATTGGCGAGCAATAGGCCAAAAACCGTAAATCCGATTAGCAACTGGCTTGGCTTTGACATGATGTGTTTTCCTTCACTCATAGAATTAGGCATTTCAGAAATCAACCTTGACCGTGTTGGCGTCTACGACCAGTGCTTGCAGCACCTTTTTTGAATCCAGATTAACCACCGGAATGCGCTCACCCAGACACCCCTTTTTCTTTACCTGCCCGAGGGTGGTGACTTTCAGGTTTTGCGACTCGGCGATAATCGTTACAAAATCCCCGCGTTTTACCAAAGGCGGCAGCTCGATGCTATCCGCCCTGAGCGGCATCTGGGCGCCAATGGCTCTTTTTGTCCGTTTGCCGATGGCCGCTTCGGGATCGGAGAGCACATTGGCCGGCAAATTGGCCAGATCCATCGTTTGAACCTCAATATCGTCGGCGGCAATCGGTTTATAGCGCCCAAGCGGCTTGCGGGTCACCACCACCGGTCCCAGCAGCTCAAGCACAGCGGTGACCCATACTTTTTTTTCGGTGTTCCCGTTGACGCTGAAATGAACACTCAGCGGGCAGCGGCCCATCAACTGCCGGTTGCGGGGCGCCGTCACTTTGTAAGTAATACGCCCTTCGGGCAAAATGACGCTGGCCGGAACCTGCATCTCCTTGATGCGCAGTGTTTTATTTTGCTGCGGAACCTGTTGCGTGATAAATTCAGAGACGATTTTTTCGATATCTTCTTTATGAATTTCGACGTGGCTGCGGGTAATGATAACCTGCGGCGGCGCTTCAACGATGACGGCTGCCAAATCAATTTGATGTTGTTGCAGACGCTTTTGCAGCAGATCCAGGTCAATCTGATGCGTGTCTCCCGGCAGAGGCGCTTTGGTGATCGGGATGTCTTTGAGACGCTGGTTAAACCGGGCATCAGCGCCTTCTATGGTGGCAATCTGACCGAGAATGACTTCGGCAGTGTTGATTTCAACCCGGCCTTTAATGGTGATGGTGGCCGTCGGGTTAGCCTCTGTCTCAGCGGGCGGCAGCAGACTGAACACCAGCGTTAGGATAAACAGCAGGCCTCCACAGGAAAGCTTTGATAATCTTGTTTTTGAATTCAATAGGCTCATTTTAGATTATTACCGTTTTAGATTATTGGCGAGCTGCAGCATGTCATCGGCCGTGGTAATGACCTTACTGTTGGTTTCATACGCCCTTTGGGCTGTAATCATATTGACCATTTCATCCACGACACTGACATTGGACATTTCTAAAAATCCCTGGGCCAGTGTGCCGAAACCGTTTTCGCCGGGTGTGCCGGTTAGTTCATCACCGGACGCATTGGTCGGGGAATACAGGTTTTTTCCCAGACTTCTCAAGCCGGCGGGATTGACAAATCGGGCCAACTGGACGTTACCGATCTCAACCGGGGTCGCATCACCGGCCTGTACGACGGAAACCGTGCCATCCAAGCCGACGGAGATCGAAATCGTGTCGGTCGGAACGGCTAATTCCGGTATTAACGGGAACCCGTCCGGATTGACGATTCGGCCATCGGCATCCAGCTTGAATTCTCCGGAACGCGTATAGCCGGTGTCACCGTTGGGCATTTCAATTTGAAAAAAACCATCACCCTCAATGGCCCAGTCGAGCTCGTTTTGGGTATTTTGAAAATCACCCTGGCTGAACATCTTCTGCACGGCAGAAGGACGGGTGCCATGCCCCAGTTGAATCCCGGTCGGAACGGTTGTATCAGCAGAGGAGGCCGCCCCTGCCGGGCGCATGCTTTCGTACAATAAATCCTGGAACTCAGCCCGGCTTTTTTTAAAGCCGGAGGTGTTGACGTTTGCCAGGTTGTTTGCGATCACATCAATATTGAGCTCCTGGGCCTGCATCCCGGTAGCTGAAGTCCACAAACTGCGTATCATATTACCTCCAAAATTGAATGGTTATTTGTTATTCGCTATTGGTTATTCGTTTTTTCGAATCGCCCATAGAGGCAATGGTTTTCAATTCAAATAACGAACAACCAATAACCAATAACATCCCCTTAGGCGGCTTTACCGACATCCGCAATCAGCTTGGCGTTCATATCGTCGATGGAGCGCATCATTTTTTGATACGTTTCATAGCCGCGCAAAACCTCGATCATCTCGGTCATCATTCGGACCGTATCGACATTCGACATCTCTAGAAAACCCTGACTGACTTGGAGTCCTTCATCCAGTTCCTGCAACGCGTTCGGTTTCAGAGCGCGAAAATAGTTATGACCTGCTTTTTCAAGCGCGTGGGATTGGGTAAAATCAATAATGCGCAAGCGATCCACCTGTGATCCGTCAACGGTGATAAAGCCGTCCTCAGACACAGAGAATTCACGAATATCAGCGTCAGGCTTGGCGATGTTTATCTTTATTTCACCGCCTTTTCCTAAAACCGGCCACCCTTCCTGAGTCACCAGCACCTCATCTGCGTTGACCGTAAAATTACCCCTGCGCGTATATTGGATGCCAGCGGGCGTATCGACACAGAAAAAACCGGTACCCGATAATGCCAGATCGAAAGGATTTCCGGTTTTTTTAATTTTACCGGCCGAAAAATCCGTGTAGGTGCTGAATTCCATCCAGTATTCCGGCGCCTGTGATTGCTGCCAATTAACCGGCCGTTTATTTCCGTTGGATAGATCAGTGAGCTCAAAAGCCCGAAAGCGGCCGCGGTCTTTTTTAAATCCGACGGAATTGACATTGGCCAGATTGTTGGAAATCTGCTGCAGGCGTTTCTCGTATGCCAGGGCACCGGTAGCAGACATGTAAATCGACCCATTCATTGGCAGATTCCTCTTTCCACGGACCCGCTCACACACCGCCGGGGCCGTATTGCTTGAAGGTTGCGACGCGATGAAATAAAACCACCGCGTTCATCCGGGCTATTGATTGCAAGACACATACCAGAGGAATTATTTGCATACCCGGG
>JASFGN010000025.1:0-11092 GCA_050123735.1 Desulfobacterales bacterium
CGGCGAAATTCAGCAAGTTGACGTTAGCGCCAGTGTCCAGTACGGTGCCGGACAGGTGGCCGTCTTCACCGACCAGTTGCTGGCCGGCGCCATGAGCCAGGGCGGAGACAGCGGCTCGGCGGTTCTGGACGAGGGCAACCGTCTGACCGGACTTTTATTTGCCGGTAGTGAAACGACAACCATTATCAATCGAATTGAAAATGTATTCAGCGCGCTGGGGATTTCCTTATGAGAATCGTTGCCATATGTTTCGTGCTGCTCATTCCCGTGCTGGCGCTGGGAGATGATCCGGGCATGTCACCATCCATTCAGGACGTAAAAAAACAAAACGAGGCACAGCTTTTAAAGATGGCGGGTGTGGTTTCAGTCGGAATCGGGCTGGATTCAAAAGGCAATCAGGCGATTATTGTAGGGTTGGACGGATCACACCCGGAAACTGAATCCAGCATACCGGCCACGCTTGATGGCTTTCCGGTGGTGGTCCAAACCGTTGGATCGATCCGGGCCCAGTGAACACAAATAGCTAAATTTAATTAAGAACTGATTTTTATACGAACCCGACGAGATTAAAGGCCATCATCCGATGGCCTTTTTTTGTAAATGAACAGGTGCCCATTTGCAAGTTAATCTGCTATAATATAGAGGCGCAGGCATTCTCTCGTCCATATTATGCAAATATGAATAGCTAATTCCAAGGAGTGTATTTTGCCCAAACTGATCCGCCTGGGCACCGATATGACCGATGCTATTTTAACGGTGCTGAAATACGTAAAAATAACAACCGGAAACGAGCCCACCCAATCGGAAGTGGCCGAAGCTCTCAAAAGCTATTTTATCCTCAACGAAATCGGCAACCAGATTAAGTTTCAACGCAAAAAACAGGTTGCACCGGAGCCGCCGCATTCGCGTTTAAGGGATCCTTTCTGGAAAATGAACCTGAAAGCAGGCCCGTCGAAAAACAATTGGGTCAGAGCCGGGCTGTTCTACGAAGACATAAAAGAAGCTCTCATCACGGTGAAACGCTTTGTAAAAGATTCCGGTGCGGCCGAACCAACAGCAACCGAAATTGCCTTAAGCCTCAAGAGCAGTTTTATTCTCAGCGAAATCAAAAACCAGATCGACTGGCAGCGAAACGATCAGAAGAAATCAAATGATACGCTTTCTTTAGAATTATAAGTTACTTAAACACAAATGCCCCGAACTTTTTCCGCTCAACACGATGTTATCCTTGCTTTTCGAACACCTTCAAAAACAATTCGATTGCATCAAATTTAAATGAACGGTAGGCTACCTGTGGTCGGCACAGCCGCGCACAAGGATGCCGCAGACGGCTTTCAGCTGCCCGGTATCACCGCAACCAACCCAGCAGGCGCAAACCCTTTTAATGGCCGGGACCCAAAATGCGATGGTTAGCACCCTATGACAGATGCTCACATTCCAATCGAAAACGGTTTGTGGTTATTGCCCTCGTTTTGAGCCTTGTCCTTTTGATCGCCCTGCGCATCCTCGATGTTCCCCTGAGAACTCCGGTTGCACCCCGAGGGATCGTGTCCTTTGAGCTGGCAAAGGATGCCGCCGCCTCTCGACAGATATTGGCTTCCTGGAATGCTCAGGCTAAAACGCATGCCGCCCTCAGCCTGGGCCTGGATTATCTTTTCCTTATCGTCTATGCTATTTTCATATCTCTGGCATGCGTGCAGGTCGGCAGGGCGCTTCAGCAGCGCAGCCCGCTGCTGGCACGCCTGGGAGAGATTCTGGCCTGGGCTCAATTCCTGGCCGCGATTTTAGATGCAGTTGAAAATTTGGCCCTGATTTTTCTGCTGCTCAACTCAGAGCGCCTGTGGTTGCCGGCTGCGGCACGCACGTGCGCCATCATAAAATTTATGATCGTTGGCGCCGGATTCATTTATATCGCTTCTGGCCTACTTATGATCGGCGTGCAAAAATTTTTAACGGAAAAATGATCATCCATGGCTTTCAAAATTCTCTTCCGGAGGCATTTTTGCGTTTTGCATTCATATGGCCTTCATTGGCAAGGGCCGGCATGAGTTCGATACGCCCATTTCACGGCTGATCCTATATTTGACGCTGCTGGTATCCATTGTTCAGGCAACGGTAACAATATATTTACTACTGGCATAAAAACAGGGCAATGAAATAGGATAAGGTGATAACATAAGGATATGCCGATATGATCAACCACGTTGTATTGATCAAATTTAAGCCGGGCGTCCGTGACAGTGACATCGAGGCGCTTGAAAAAAGTCTGGATGATCTTCCCAACCGGATTATTGAAATTCATACCTATGAATTTGGCCGCGACCTGCTTCACACCGCAAGGTCCTACGACTTTGCACTGGTGGCGCTATTTGCCAATTTAGAAGCCGTTCGGCGCTATCAGGAGCACCCGGCGCATTTGAAGGTGTTGCAAACGATAAACCGGTTGAGCGAAGACATATGGACGGTTGACTTCGAGGGAACCGATGCCGGCAAGATTAAGCAAGACGAGGAAGGCGCCATGCTCAGTCGTCTCGGCCGCGTTTAGTCCGCGGCTTCAGCCGCATTGTATTCGATGGACAAAGGCAATGCCCACATGCAATTTTATATTTTGGATTTTACAGGCAACCTGTTTTCTTTAAAGCGACTTCAGGTAAAGATATGACAAACATATTGTCCAAACTCAAGGGCGGCGATCGCCGTTTGATCGGTAATGTCCATGCGGTCGTGGCGGCTGTTGGTAAAAGACCGGCCCTGTTCAAGGATCTGGTCAGCGGTCTGTTTGATCCGGATCCGATTTTGCGGATGCGGGCTGCAGACGCCATGGAAAAGATATCTGCAGAAGATCCCCATTTGTTAGAACCCTTTAAATCCAAGCTCCTTGGTCTGGCGCGGCGGACCCGCCAGCAGGAACTGCGCTGGCATCTTGCCCAGATGATCCCCCGCATGGATTTAACACCTCAAGAAACAAATGCCGTAACTGATATTTTCGTTGATTATTTAACGGATGACAGTAAAATTGTTGTCACCTTTGCGATGCAGGCCCTGTCCGATCTGGCCGCAAAGAAAGGGAGGATTTCAACCAGTGTGCTAAGCGCCCTGGAGAAGCTGACCCAAACCGGTAGCCCTGCCATTAAGGCACGCGGAAAAAAATTGCTTCCCAAACTGAAAAAATTTCCTCAAACCTGATTGGGTAATCAGCCATTTTTGAAAAGAGGCGGGTATGCGTAAAAAAGTCTATATTGCCTACACCGGAGGGACCATCGGCATGAAGCGCACGGCGGACGGTTTTTTACCGGCTCCCGGATATCTGCAGCAACTGATGGACAATCTGCCGGAACTCAAAAATGATTTGATGCCTGAATACCGGATCGATGAGTACGAACCGTTGCTGGATTCCTCCAACATGACGCCCGCGGACTGGCTCAAAATCGCCACCGACATATCCAAGCAACACCATGCCTTCGACGGATTTGTGGTCCTGCACGGCACCGATACCATGGCCTATACGGCCTCGGCTTTACCATTTATGCTGCAAGGGCTGCAAAAACCGGTCGTCATCACCGGTGCCCAAATCCCGCTGTGTCGCGTCCGCAATGACGCCCGGGAAAATCTGATTACGGCGCTGCTGATCGCGGCCAATTTTAAAATCCCTGAAGTTTGCCTGTGTTTTGGTGACAAACTGCTCCGTGGCAACCGGGCGGTAAAAGTCGATGCGGACAGCCTGGATGCCTTTGAATCACCCAATTTTTCCCCGCTGGGGACGGTTGGCATTGACATCAAAATAAACTGGGATCTGGTCTTGCCACCCCCCAAAACCCGCAAAACCATAAAAGTAACGGCATTGAGTGAATCGCGGGTGGCCGGGCTGAGGTTATTTCCGGGCATTTCAGTCGATATTGTTAAAAATTTTCTGCAGCCGCCCATTCGCGGTTTAATACTGGAAACTTATGGAATCGGCAATGCACCCGAAGACCGGGAACTGCTCGCGGCATTGAAAGCGGCCAGTGACCGCGGCGTTATCATCGTCAACTGCACCCAGTGCCTGAGAGGTACGGTTAATATGGATGACTATGCGACCGGTACTTCGCTGGCAAAAGCCGGCGTCATCAGTGGCTTCGATATAACTCCCGAAGCGGCTTTGGCCAAGCTGTCGTTTTTGCTCAGTCAAAAACTGTCTGTTGCAAAAATGAAAGAAATGATGCAAACCAATTTGAGAGGCGAATTGACACGCCCTGATGGACGAAGAGAAAATGAAAAAAACCGCACGCGAAGTCGCAAAGACGCTAAGCAGTATTTCCAAAAATTGGAATGATATACCACGCAAGTAACCACCGTATCGCTTTAAGCGGCGGGGAAATCGTTTTGTAAGCTCAACCTAAAATTTGATGGCCTTAAGGAGCCGATATGCAGAAGATGACCGATAAAGATAAATGGGTGTGGGTGGTGGTTCAGGACCCCGGCGGCAATGAGCACTTTCTGGGTCAGCACGATGAAAAAGATGACATCTCCTTTATTCCCGCTTTTGCAGACAAAGAAGTTGCCCAGCAAGGCTTATTGAGCCTGATTCGTGAGCCGGGGCACAAATACGAAGTGCAGGCCGTCTTGCGGGAGGAATTGGTAAAGGACGCCGCAGCCGGTGGTTTTTTGATCTTTTTGCTCAACGAAAGCGGCGACATACTCGAAAAAATAAAACCTTGATGCAGGGCTTACAGCCCTGCAGCTCATAGCTGATAGCTCATAGGCGCGCCTGCAGCCTCATGCTCTTTACTATGAGCTATGAGCCGTGAGCTATGAGCTATATATTTAGAGCGGCCAGGAATCCCCCATGAATGGCGTCGTTTAGTTTTCCCAGCCGAAGCCCATCGCCCACCGTGGCAAAAGGGATCCCCAGTTTTTTGATGCCCGCTGAAAGTCTTGAAACGGATTGCGCCCCGGAGGCCAGAATAACATAGTCCGGATTTTGCCGCCGGACAAAACTCGCATCTACGGGTGTATTCAGGTGCAACGGGATTTGGTGCTTTTTGATCTGCGCCCGATAGTATCGGATAAATTCCATAATTTCCTGTTTATGCGGCGGGGCACCCGCAACCCACAGTTGGCCGCCGATATCCGGATCCTTTTCAAAAACGTCGACCTGGTGACCGCAGCTAGCGGCTGTGACGGCGGCCTCGAGGCCACTGGCACCCGCTCCCACAACCATGACTTTCTTAGGATGATCGGTTTTTGAAAGTCGCCGCTCTGCCTCGAATCCGGCCCGGGCATTGCCGACACAAAATACCGGCCGGCCGCTGAATACCTGATCGGTGCAGCCCTGAGAGCAGCCTATGCACGGACGAATTTCTTCCGCCTTTCCTTCAAACGCCTTTTGGGGCCACCGGGGATCAGCTATCAAGACCCGACCCAGGTTGACCATATCGGCATATCCGTCCCTGATAATCTTCTCAGCGCTGTCGGGGTTTGATATGCGATTGGATGCAATGACGGGCACCGAGACGGCCTTTTTGATATTCAGCGACAAAAAGGCAAAGGCCGCCCGGGCAAAGTTTTCTTGAGTCTGTTGGATGTCTGCCCTGGACATTTCCCGCGGCGTCGTCCGGGAATAACGCGAATAAACCGCCGATGGCGCCATCGGCTGCCGGCCATCAATAAACATGGGGTGCGAATAGGCGCCGGCATGAAATAATTGAATCCAGGCCCGGGCCCCGCCCTCCTTAATAATGTCGGTCAGCTTCCTGAAATCATCGATTGCTTCATCATGGGTCAGCGATAACGCAATAGCCCCCGATCCGACATAATCCACCCCTACCGGTCCGACCGTCACCAGCCCGGCGCCGCCTCCGGCTCTTTCTGCAAAATAGTTGTAATAGCGATCGTTGAGTTTTCCGTCCGTTGAATACAACAGCCCCAGAGATGGATAGGCGATTCGGTTTTTTATTTCCAGAGTATTAATCCGAATGGGGCTGAATAAGTATCTGTACATGCCTTTCTCCTTTTTGCATAAAAATAGATCAGAATCCTAATATCGTGTCCCAGAAATAATTGACAAAATAAGAACCGGCCATGTCAGATCTGAACCGCGGCAATTTTTATCCAGGACGAACGTAAATTATTTCCGGGACACAACACCGGCATTCCATATCGCAACAGATACCCACAGCCATGCCGTAAAATACAGATTCCGTTTATATTAAAAAGCTGCATATCATTGGAGCGCCGCAATTACATTCCTGTGTATTGTTGCGATGACGCCGGTTGAGCCGGAACTGTGGTAAAATATATTGAGGTTTTAGTGTGATTATATTAACATATCTATAAGGGCAGATTTAAACGGTTCCCACGCGCGTCACCCGGACAAAGAGACAAATCGAGGGCAAAAAAGAATGGCCGAAGATAGCAGCAAAGACAGTGAGCGTCCAGATAAAGAAGAAGCCGCAGGGCAAACTGAAGAAAACAAGCCGGAAAGTAAAGGGCCTGCTGAGGAAACCGAAAAAAGCGCCGAAAGCCGTAAGGCCGAAGAATCCGTCACTCAGGAAAATGCAGCCAACGAAGCCTCTTCTGAATCTTTAGCCGTCGACCCAAATGGTGCTGATGGCATACAGGCTGTTGAAGACTTTGATCTGAATCTATTGTTGGATATTCCGCTGGAAATAACTGTCGAACTGGGGCGCAACCGCATTCGGATTCAGGAGTTGCTGGAGCTTGCGCCCGGCTCAACCGTCAAACTTACCAAGCTCGAGGGTGAACCGGTGGATATCCTGGCAAACGACAAGTTAATTGCCAGAGGAGAAGTCGTTTTACAAAATAAAAAATACGGCATCCGCATAACTGAAATTACCAGTCGCATGAACCGCATCAAAAGCCTGCATTAAATCTATCCTATAAAACCATTATCGAGTGCGAAGAAGTGCAGCCGCATGGGCACGTGGATGAGGATTCAACAGATTTAAAACCACGAACAACACGAAGCGCAAGAAGAAAAAAATTAAATTCTACCTTCGTGAACTTCGTGGTGTAATAATTCTGAATGTTAAGCATCTTCCATTTACTTTATACTCGTCGTTCTCGTCCGCGATGCATGTCTCCAAAATCATCCGCCCAGTCGCATTGACCGAATCGTGTCATCATTTGCTCCGGGTAATAGGTTGCCGCCTACGTCTTTTGCGCCGGTACGGCCAGCATCCTCACCTCGTGACCGGCCACCGCTAAAAACCGCTTGAGGTTTTCCTTCGATATTAAAAGCGTACGGGTGTTGACCAGCGGATGAAATTGAAACGCCTGCTCCTCCCATAAGCTTTTGTCGATGATCAATTCAACAAAATGATCGGGATCATTGACCAGGGCAAAGATGGTCACCGATCCGGGATCAACGCCCAGCAATTTTTTGAGGCGCCCGGCCGAACCGAAGCTTAATCGGCTGGAGCCGATCAGGGCATTCAGTGCTTTGATATCCACCCGTTTATCTGCCGGCACGATCACCAGAAAATGGCGTTTGCCTTTATGATCCCGCAAAAAAAGATTCTTGGTTTTGGCCGCCGGCAACGGCGGCACAAGGCGCCTGACATCGTCGACGGTATATACTGCCGGATGATCATAGCATTCGTATTCAATTTGGTGCTCGGATAGAATTTGATAAAGGTCGGCCATTGGTTATGCTCCCCTGGTACCTGGAAAACCACGCTCTTTTCTGAAAGTCAAGGGGATAGACAAGGTTTCGGCAGAATGGCGCACTTCATCATGCGCCTGAGCAACACACACGCGTGGGCCAATGGCCTTCGGCCATAAGGATTATAATTCCTTGACAGCAAAATCGATCTGTCGTTATACAGAAAATTCAAAGCCTGTACCTTTGCCGGCTCTATGGGTGCCGCGAAGCGTTTTGCGTCCGGAAGCGCATTCAAATGGGCAAATCGGAGGCGTCATGCAGAAAAACCAGTTGCTTTATCTGTCCAAGGCCGATGTGGAAGCCATCGGCGTTACAATGGCTGAAATTATCGAATCTTTGAAAGTCACTTTTCGCGCCAAGGGTGAAGGCCGCACCGAAATGCCTCCCAAACCGGGAATTCACCCCGGAGGGGGCGACAATTTCATCCATGCCATGCCGGCCTACATTGCAGATCTAAAATCGGCCGGAATTAAGTGGGTGGCCGGTTTCCCGGAAAACCCCAACAAGGGCATACCATATGTCACCGGTCTGTTGATCTTCAATGATGTCGAGACGGGTTTACCGCTTGCTGTGATGGACTGTGTCTGGATTACAGCCATGCGCACCGGAGCGGCCACTGCCTTGGCTGCCCATTATCTCGCTCGTCCGGAATCATCGGTGGTGGGTATGCTGGGCTGCGGTGTTCAGGGGCGCAGTAATGTAGAGGCCTTGAAGGTGCTGTTTCCTCTAAAAACCGTTCGGGCCTATGATGTGAAACCGGAGACGCTCAAACAGTATGCGAAAGATATTCGCTCCCGGCTGGATTTGGAAGTTGTACCGGCGGCAACACCCAGA
This sequence comes from Desulfobacterales bacterium, assembly GCA_050123735.1. Lineage (GTDB taxonomy): Bacteria > Desulfobacterota > Desulfobacteria > Desulfobacterales > JAHEIW01 > JAHEIW01. The sequence continues at coordinate 8,498 of JASFGN010000025.1, forward strand.
GACGCCGTCAGCGGCTGTGATATCGTTGTTACCGCCGGGCCGATTTTAAGGACACCGCATGCCACCATCAAGGCCGGCTGGCTGGACGAGGGCGCATTTGCCTCTCTGGTGGATTTTGATTCCTACTGGGAACCGGCAGCCATGGCGCAAGCGACCAAATTCTGCACGGACGACACCGCCCAACTGCAGCTTTATCAGCAAATGGGATATTTTAAAAATATCCCGGAGATTCATGCCGATTTGGGTGAACTGGCGAGTGGTCAGAAGCCCGGGCGGCAATCGGCTGAAGAACGGACCATGACCGCCAATCTGGGCCTGGCCATCGATGACATGGCGGTAGCGCCGCTGCTGTACCAGCGGGCTGTCGAGCGAGGAATAGGCATCTGGTTGCCACTTTAAATTCGAAATTCGAATCTCGAAATCCGAAATAAATTCGAATGACCAAAATCAAAAATTCAAAACATGGGAAATTGACACAATAATCTTTTCCTTTTTTAGTCAATGTTTTGGGCATTCAATCATTTGGATTTAAATTTTGTTTCGAATTTCGTATTTAATGCTTCGGATTTTAATTCGACATTTGCAAGCAGAGCAAACAAGGAGCCAAATTGACTAAGGCTGACAAAGTTTATGACGTGGTCATCGTGGGTGGCGGCATTATGGGCAGTGCCACAGCTTATTACCTGATTACGGCCGATCCAACGCTGAAGATTGCCGTGATTGAGCGCGATCCGACTTATGCGCAGGCGTCTACCACCCTTTCGATGGCCAATGTACGCATTCAGTTCAGTTTAAAAGAAAACGTTCAGATCTCCCAGTACACGACCCGTATTCTAAAATCCTTTGAAGAAGATATGGTTGTCAATGGTGAGACGCCCCGAATCTACTTTCGGCAGGAAGGCAATCTTTTTCTGGTGGCAGCCGAGACCGAAGCAGCCGCCCGGCAGGCGCTGCAAATGCAGACCCAACTCGGTTGCCGGGTCGAATGGTGGTCGAATCAACAAATTAAGGAACACTATCCACTGTATGAACCGCAGCCATATGTCGGCGGCACCTTTGGCCCTGATGACGGCTATTTCGATGCCTATGCGGTCTTGATGGCTTACAGGGCCAAAGCGCGATCATTGGGTGTCAACTATTTCAAGGACCAAGTCGTCACTATCAACACAGCCAAAAAACAGGTCACCGGGGTGCAACTGGCAGACCAGGGGCCGCTTGCGGCCGCCTGTGTGATCAACTGCGCCGGGGCCTGGGCGGCCGATGTGGCCAAAACAGCCGGCATCGAGCTTCCGGTCGTTCCGGTCAAGCGCCAGGTATTTGTACTCGACACCGCCTATAAATTTGAAAAACCGTTGCCCCTGACCATATTGCCTTCGGGATTGTATTTTCGTTCTGAAACGGGCGGATTGATCCTGCTGGGAAAATCGATGCAAGACGATCCGGTCGGATTCTTATTCAGCTGGGACGAGCAGCGATTTATAAACGATCTTTGGCCGGAGCTTGCTGAATTTGTGCCCAAATTCGATACGCTTAAAATCGTGCGCGGCTGGGGCGGCCTTTATGCCGTCAATACTTTAGACGGCAATGCCATCCTGGGACAATGGCCGGAGCTTAACGGACTGTATCTAGCGAACGGCTTTTCAGGTCACGGCCTCCAGCAAGGACCCGCGGTAGGCCGTTACTTGAGCGAACTTATCTTACAAAAGCCGTTATCACTGGACCTTTCCATATTTACTCCGCAGCGTATACTTGATAATCGCGCATTGAGCGAAAGTGAGCTGGTTTAACATTTTGTAACATTAGCTCTTGACTAATGCTTCAATGTTGTTTAAATAAGCGCCAAACCGTTTGAGGACCAATCACCAACTAAATCTTATTTAGCATTAATTTCAACATGTTGGAAAATCGGTCATAAAAATCGACAAGGATTGTTTGACATTTTAAGCCATTGAGATTATAGGATAATGGTTTTAGACATCCGTTCATCCGCTGAAAGGAGGTGATGCAGTCCAGGTATTGCTTTACAGACGAACAGAACTCTCAACGTATCAAGCGTTAATCATAATGAAAGGAGATTGAAAATGAACCGCAAGCTAATTATGATCGTCACATTTGCATTTATGATCGCCTTCGCCTCTGGTGTTCAGGCGGAAGTGACGGATCCCATCGGAGTCGTCAAGCTGGGCCCCGGTGAACCCATCCACATTGCTTATTGGGTTGTCATTTCAGGTCCAAACACATCCCTGGGCACCGATGTGGTGCGCGGTATTGAAATTGCGATGGACGATTTCGGGGGTCAAATCAAAGGCTTTCCACTCAAGCTTTCCGGCCAGGATGCCGGCTGCAGTGCCGAAGGCGGCCAGGCAGCGGCCACCCGGCTGGCAGCCGACCCGACCATCATTGCGGCCATCGGCTCCACCTGCTCGAGTGCAGCTAAACCCGGTGTCCCAATCCTCTGGAAGGCCGGCATTCCAACCGTATCGCCCTCCAATACGGCTCCGTTCCTGACCGATCCCAATCGCGGTGAAGGCTACGACGGCTATGCGCGCACCTGCCACAACGACAAAGTGCAGGGTGCGATCGCGGCAGAGTTTG
>JASFGN010000026.1:0-11018 GCA_050123735.1 Desulfobacterales bacterium
CATTTGAAATTCATCAGGGACAACCACCGGACAGACCGCTACACAATCACCGCAAGTCGTACATTGATCTTCATCGACATACCGGGGCTTTTTTCGAATCCGCGCTTTAAAATTACCCACGTATCCGGTGATATCCTCTAAAACAGCATTGGTCATGAGCTCAATTCGGGGATGCCGACCGACATCCATCATCTTGGGTCCGAGAATTCAGATGCTGCACTCAATGTCCGGATAGACCTTGTCGAGCTGGGCCATAATACCGCCAATGGACGGCTTTTTTTCAACCAGGTATACCGGGTGTCCCGCATCTGCCAGATCCAGGGCTGCCTGCATGCCGGCCACTCCCCCGCCAATTACCAGCGCTGCATCTGTGATCGGAATGTGTTCCTCATCCTGGGGGTAAAGCCACTTGGCACGGGCAACGGCAACCCGGACGATATTCAATGCCTTACGGGTGGCCGCTTCGCAATCCGGTGTCACCCAGGAGCAATGCTCGCGAATATTCGCCATTTCCAGCAGATAGGGATTCAACCCGGCTGCTTGGATGCATTGCCGAAAAATGGGTTCGTAAGAAGCCGGAGAACAGGACGCAACCACCACGCGGTTGAGCTTGTGCTCGAAAATGGTTTGTTGAATTTCCTGCTGACCCGGATCGGAACACGTATATTTGTTCCGGACCGCCACGACCACATCCGGCAACGTCTCGGCGAATCCTTGAACCGCGTCGACATTGACAACTCCGGCAATATTGGAGCCACAATCACATACAAAAACGCCTATCCGCAATTCTTCTTTGGTCAAATTCGGCCTCCTTTGCGCCATACGACCGTTTTTCGTTTGGGAGTCAACGACCACCCGCACAGCGGCACGCAGGGCCCCGATCGTTGCGGGTGATACCGGGTGCCAAGCACCCGGTTTGGGAAACCCAATGAATTCCGGTTCGTGCAAGATTCAGGTTTCATTTTGAACGAATCCGAAAAACAGGTGTCGCTCAATAACTGCCAAACGGTTGGCGCTTCATTTTTCCCGCTGCCAGGTTTGATATTGTTGCTCGCGCGCAATTTCTTTATCTTTCCAGAACTGCCGGTCCCGGGCTGCTTGCTCAATGGCCTCCTGAAAGGCTTTTTTAAATTCCTCGGAATCAAACTGGGCCTTGCTGAAAAAATCAAACGCCTGGTACTGTTTGAACGCTTTGCGCTGCGTTTCCATGGTTCCGTAGCCGGTCACCATGATCACACGGGTAAACGGACGTCGCTGGCGAATTTCGGCCAGCAAATGAATACCGTCCTCATTGCTTTCATCCTCGTCAGCCAGTCGAATATCCAAGACAGCCAGATCCAGATCCTTATTCTCATCGATATATGCAAGGGCTTTTTCTTTGGTCCCTGCGGCCCGGACCCAATGCCCTTCGCGCTCCAACAGTCCGCTCAGCAGTCCCCGCCAATCAGCGTAGTCATCCACAATTAAGACTTTTCCGCGCATTTTTTCCCTTTAAACGTGTTTGGTGTTTAGTCGCTGACTGTTTGCCCCTGATTACCCCTCGTTTCACGGTTTTAAGACGTCTGCTTTACGTTATTTGTTTTCTGTCTTCTGTCCTCTGTCTTCTAACCTCTGTCCTCTAAAGCCGGCAGCCGAATAATAAACGTTGCCCCCTTATCAGGCTGGCTGAGGCACTCAATGGTTCCACCCTGGCGTTCGATAAAAGTCCGCATCCACCACAATCCAAATCCAAGCCCGTCTTCACTGGGTTGAAATAAATTCCACAAATGGTCCAAGTGACGGGATGACATTCCTTTGCCCGTATCACTGATGCGGACCCGGACCCAGGGGTGCCCATCAATTTGTTCAGATCGGCTGCTGATTTCCAGCCGCCTGAGCTTGCGGCGCGCCATGGCTTTGCAAGCATTGGTCATGAGTTCGAGGAATATGTCCAGCAGAAGCAAACTGCAATTCACCGGGGGTAACTGCTGATCATAGTCACAAACAACCTCAACACTATCCGGTATGTCGACAGAGTCTAACGCCTCATTCAGCAATCGGTTTACGTCAAATCGAGTTGGTGGAGCGGATTCTTTAAATGGCCGGAATAATGCTTCGCTGAGCTTAAGAATAAACTGCGAATTCCGACTGATACGCTCCAGGTTAGACTGGGCCCAACGACGGTCTGCAGCAGATAGGTCCATCTTTGCTACCAATTGCAGCATTTCACTGGCGCTAACCGGCACAACCCCCAGGAGGTTATTGATGCGATGCGCCAGGGCAGTTGCTGCCTGGCCCATCACGGCCCACTTTTCGGCAGCCAGACGCCGTTCTTGCTCCGCCTTGAGTTTTTGGAGCTGGGTGGCGTTTTGGATGGCAATGACCGCCTCCTGGGCCAATGCTTCCAGAAGTTCAACATCCTGCCGATCAAAAGCGGCCGGACGAGAGCTCTCTAAAAGCAAAACCCCGATGAACTTTCCTTTTTGGTGGTGTTCGTCTAAGCTGTACAATAAGGGTACCGAAATGCTCGAACGCATATCTTCAAAAAGAACGACATTCAAAGGATCCTTACGAACATCGGGGCATAGATAGGGCCGTTGTTTTTCGGCCACCCAGCGGGCAATCCCCTGCCCGATGCGCGGTGTATACGCCATCTTTTCTTTGGTCCACCCTTTTCCATAGTGCGCTTTGAGAACAAGATGCCCGGTCTCGGGTTCCAGATGCCGCAGCGAGCCATGCTCGGCATTGACGAGTTCAGCTGCTTTTTCAAGGATCAGATTCAAAACGAGATCCAATTCAAGGCTCGATGTCAGCGCCACATCAATGGCATGCAGGGTGCGAAACTGTGCGGTCATGCGGGCCAGACGCTCATTTTGCTGGGCAACCGAGGCTGTCAGGTCCGCCAGAGATTGGATCAGGGCGATGTCCCGCTTGCTGAAGATTCGTTCCGGTTGCCGATCGAAAACAATCAGCAGCCCGCGAACGGCTTCCTGCCACACCAGCGGGGCCGCCATCAAAACAGATTGATCCGGAAGCGTTTTAATGACAGCCTGACGGGAACTGATTATTTCTCTTAAAAGCGTTTCATCCCAGGGCTCTTTGGGCAGGTTGTGCGTGGCCAGCAAGGTGCTGTGACCGCTTCCCGGGTCACACAGGTAAAAACCGCTGCCTTGGGCTCGGCATTGAAACGTCGCCTGTCGAACGACGCTTTGGAGCAGATTCGGATCCAGTATATCCGTTGAGGAAATATGCGGCTGCATCTTATTAAGGGCACTTTTCACTTTTATGATCATAGGCTCGCCGGACAGGTCTTTTGAATGCCGGCGTTCAAAGATGATTCGCGATTAATGTCGTCAGGTCTTGAATCTCAAGATTGAGTGTCTGTTTCAGCTGCGGATCCTGTTGGGCACAACGAAAATGAATCTGGCATTTAATACAGGCCGTAATCATTCGGTTGACACCTGTTTGCGACGCTTCCTGTAAGCGCTCAATTTGAATATTTTTGCTGACCTGTCCACAGGAGGTCCAGCCGGTGGTGCCGCAACACAGACTGGCACTGCGGACCCGTTCCATTTCCCTCAAATCCAATCCCAGAGCCGCCATTAACAATCGCGGCTCATCGTAAATCTCAAGATAGCGGCCCAACCGACAGGGATCATGGTAAGTGACGGGCTGCTGATTTTTTGCGGTCAGCACGAGGTTCCCATCAGCGACGGCCTGCGCCAAATATTGCGTCAGGTGAAATACGGCCATGCCATGGTCCGCGATCCGTTTGGGGTACTCCCGGGTCAGCATAAGGGCACACTCCGGACAGGTGGTAACAATGGTTTTAGCACCGGCGGCGCTGAGCTGCTCAAGGTTGTGTTTGGCCAGTGCCTTAAATGTCTTTATATCACCTTCCCATAGCTGATCGTGGCCGCAGCAACGCTCGTCGGCCATGATCTGAGGCGCGATCCCCAGATGGTTCAAAATTTTCACCGCTGCCCTGGCAATGTCGATGCCCTCTATATTCAAATGCTTAAATAAGACATCATAGTATGGCAAACATCCCGTAAAATAGACAACCTCTGAAGAATCAGATATCTGCAGCTCGGGCGATATCCAATCCAGGCGATGTTGTTCGAGCCCCGCAGCGGTCATCATTTTGCCCCAGTTTTGAACAACGGCTCCATGGGTGCATTCACCGGTTTGTCCGCATTCCGTGGCCAGGCTTCTGGCCTCCTGTATAAAATCAGAAAAATAGACATCTGAAGGACACAATAGACTGCAGCGCTTGCATGTCAGGCAGGACCAAAATAACGGATCTTGCATGATCTTTTCGGGCTGACCATTGATGGCCTTCTCTACCAGCAGCCGCGGGCTGCTATAGGAGCGGGTTTCCCAACGGGTGATCGGGCACACGGCACTGCACTTGCCACATTCCTGGCAATACCAGGCCCGACAGTGTTGGATAATGTCGTGCAGGTTATCCATACCGCTGCCCGCCTCCATTCAGGCCATCCATAAAGGTTTGTATTTTTGATACCCAGGATTCTGCATCGTCGGCCGCGATTCGATCCATAACAAGGCGTTTATTCGAATGTCCCAACAGCTGCATCAAGCGGCTGGTCAAATCAAATGTTTCCTGGGCACGCTGGTTGCCGAATGTATAATGGCATTCACCCGGCGCACACCCCAGCAGCAAAACACCGTCGGCACCCAGCTGAAAAGCGCTAAGGAGAATTCCGGGACCCAACCGCCCCAGGCATGTGACTTTTAAAGGATAGACCCATGGTGTGTAGGATGAATGCTGCCGACCCGCGGCTTCGAGACCCCGGTAAGCATTCCAGTTACACGTAAAAACGATTGCCTTGCGCCTGTCATTTAAATCATGTGCCTTTAGGACAGCTGCCAGCATGGCTTCCATTTGTTCATCTGTCGCATCGCCTGCTGTTATGGCGCCAGAAGGACATTGCGCGGCACAACTGGCGCAACCCGAACAGATCACCGGATCGATCCAGGAATGACGGTGCGGTTCTTCTCCAACCAGTTGCGGTGCACCCAGGTCACAAATATCGATACAGGTTTTACAGGCCCGGCAGCGGTGCGGATCGACCGAAGCGGTTATGGGCTTGGGTTGTTCGGCCAGCCGGTGCAACCAGCCGGCTGCCTTGATCGCCGCTGCCGCTCCGGTCGATCGGCCATCTCGCGGGTCACAGAAAAAAACGCCCGGCAACAGCGTTTCGACAACCGGTGGCGTCGGCATGAGTCGCTCGCGTTGATCGGATGCCGCAAACGCATTGCACAGCAGATCCGCTTCGGCCGCATCCTGCGGTGCCAGTACGACCGCTGATGCTTGCCGAACGGTCACTGGATTCCAGAGCGCATATTGCCCATCGACACGCTTGATTTGATGGGGCAACTGCTCGGCAACGCGGGTAACAATCTGGCGGTCGTTGAGTAATCTCTGACAGATCCGTGCCGCTGTGCCATTGCCCACAATCAACACGGACCGTTCGGCGTTCAGCGATTGGGCCTTTCGGGGCGATGCCATCTTCAACTTGACGGCAGCGGCCGCAATCAACCGGGCTGCCTTGGCGGTCGCGGCCGCCGGATCGTTCGCATGTACCCAGGCACAGTGCTCGCGGATATTCACAAATTCCCAGATCAGATACGACAAATTGACAGCCGGCAAGCGATTTTTGGGACTGCATGAGCCGTGAGCGCCCGCCGCAAACAGCCCCAGGTTATCCTTGCAGCGAACCCGCTGATATGTGCAGCTGAAACAAATCTGGTCCATTGCACAACAGCTGCAGGCAGCCAGAAGCACCCTGTTCAGATCCTGCTCCACCGCGGCGTTGGCAATCCATTCCGTCGCTTCCGGTAAACAGGCCTGGGCAATCACAGCAGCATGAATAACGCCGGGCAGCCCGGCTGAATGCTGCTGCAACGCATCCGTATCGACGACACGGGCAATCTGATCGCCACACTGGCAAATAAAAACGCCGATGCGCGCAGGGCTTTGCGGATATGCGCCCGTCTGAACGGACGAGGCCTTAAAATGCCGCTCGGTGCGCGTATGGCGCATGGCATGTGCGGCCGCAACAGAGCCCGCAAATGTTTCTCGGGGTGATATTCGATAAAGACCGGGGCCTTCCTGCAGCGCAAATTGTGCAAATGTTGTCAAACCATCGGCCAGTATAATGGCACCCATATCAAATTCCACGATCTTTTCACGCTCAGCATGGTTGACCGCGCCTGCTTTGCACGCCTCGACACAGGCCATACATTCACTACAGGGACCACATGCCAGGCAGCGCCGGGCTTCGGCAATCGCCTGTTCTTCTGAATAACCCAGCTCCACTTCGGAAAAGCAGCCTAAACTTTCCTCTCTTGGTAAAACCGGCATGGATATCCGCGGCTTGGAAACCCGCTCCGCCGCTGTCAGGGGACGCTCGGAAATTGGCATCTGAACCTTATCCTGTAATGGACCGATGAACGCTGGATCATCGATATCCTCATTGGCGTCAATGGGATCCTTCTTTTTGTCGAGCTGCTCAAGATACCGATCAATGCTTTCAGCAGCCTGTTTGCCGCTGGCAATGGCCTCTATGACTGTTTTAGCGCCGTAAAGCGCATCCCCGCCGGCAAATACCCACGGTATGCTCGTTTGCAGTGTTTTCGGGTCAGCCTGGATGCCGCCCTGGGGTGACCGCAGAATGTCTTCTGCCTCGAAAAAGTCCATTTCAGCAAACTGGCCGATGGCAATCATGACGGCATCCGCTTCCAGGGTATGGCGTTCATTTTCATCATACTGGGGATCAAAATTGCACTGATCATCAAAAACACAGGTGCAGCGTTTGAATTCGATTCCGGTGAATTGGTTGTTTTTGCCCAGCAAGCGATGCGGTCCAAAACAATTGACAATTTTTACACCGGCTTCCAGGGCCTCTTTAATTTCGTCATCGCGTGCCGGCATTTCTTCGCGGGTTTCAAGACAAACGATGGTAACTGCTTTGGACCCCAGGCGTCTGGCCGTCAGCGCCACATCGATGGCCACATTTCCGCCCCCGACAACGATCAGCTTTTCAGCTGGCGACACCTTTTTGCCCAGCGCGACATCCCGCAGAAAAGAGACCCCGTCAAAGACGCCGGATAGGTTTTCGCCGATGACTCCAAGCCTGCGGCTGCCGTGCAAACCGGTGGCCAGAAACAGTGCTGAGTACCCCTTCGATTTCAGTGTCTGGATATTGAAGTCTTTGCCGAAAGTTGATCCGGTCTTGATGTGAACGCCCAATTCCTCGATGGCCCTGATTTCCGCTTTCAGAATATCCCTGGGAAGGCGATAGGCTGGAATGCCCACTGCCATCATACCACCCGCAACAGGGAGCTTTTCAAAAACCGTTACCCGATAATTTTTATGGGCCAGATCATGCGCTGCTGTCAGCCCGGCCGGACCGGCGCCAACGATTGCGATTCGCTTGGCATCGACAGCTGGCGATGGTATTTTCGATTTTTTGCGGATTGACCTGTTGGCCTGCTTGAGCTCCCAATCGGCAATAAAGCGTTTCAGTTGCCGAATGGCCACCGGCTGGTCTACTTCTTTACGCCGACAATTGACTTCACAGGGATGGGTGCATATCCGGCCGCAGATGCCGGGAAAAGGGATGGCCTCCCGCACCAGATCCAGCGCTTCCTGAAAACGCCCCTGAGCGATGAGCGCCACATAGCCCTGGACATGGATACCCGCCGGGCAGGCGTGCGCGCAAGGCGCAAGGCCCATTTTATCGATAACGGCAGACTGGGGCTGAAGGCCATCTCGCAGAAAGATGGCTTTGTGGCCATTTTCAGGCACCTGCACCGGACAAACCTCGAGGCAGTCCCCGCAACTGGTGCATCGGTTTAAATCGACATATCGCGGCCGCATCTGAAGACGGACCTTGAAAGCATCTGTGGTTTTCTCAGCAGCTTTTAAGGCTGTGCGGGTCAACAGATGAATCCGCGAATGTTTGGCAGCCGCCAGAGCGTGCGCATTTGAAAGACAGTCGGGATGCTTGGAGACCGGATCGTCTCCAATGAAAGGTGAAATGTCTGTCAACAGGACTTCAATCCCGGCTTCAGCCAGATCCAGGGCTGCTTGGACCCCGGCCGGGCTTCCACCAAAAATAAGAACCCCTGGGTTCACAGAAGCTTTCCTCCTTGATCATGGCTTTCGGACCTATACCCTGTGGCCGCCCCGGTCGTGCAACCCTTTTTTGAAACCGGCCTCAAAAGCGCTTAAATTGACCTCTAGGGTCTTGGGGGGCACGGCGTCGGCCACAGATCGCTGCATGGCCGATTTGCTGACCGCTCCAACAATAGCGGTCCAGAGCCCCAGCATCACGGTATTGGCCACCCGCGAATTGCCCAATTCCTCCGCAATTTGGGTGGCTGCAATCCCATGGGTTTTCAGATCCTGGCGGTGATCCGGGGATAAGGTTACCAGTCCGTCGTCGATTAAAAGGGTTGCGCCATTAGCCAATTTGGGAACGTATTTGGTATAAGCCTCCTGGGACATAATGATCGCGTTTGTGGGTTCGATCAGATGCGGATGATGGATCGGATCGCTGGCGATGACCACTTGCGAGCCGGCCGCACCACCTCTTGCCTCCGGGCCATAGCTCTGGGTAAAGCAGGCCTCCAGCTTGTCATAAATCGTGGCTGCCTGGCCGATAATTCGACCGGCACTCACGATACCCTGCCCCCCGAATCCACCCAGCTGAACTTCTGTTCGGCTAATAATGTCGGTCCGTTTGGGTATTTGCGACCGTTCGTTCAGTGCCTTTTTGGTTGCTTGCCAGCGTGCTTTGGCAATCTGCAACTGTTCGTCGATGGCGGACTGAAAATCCGGTTTGGGTTCGTTGCTAAAAACACCTTCAACGATTTCAACAATAGCGCCCTGTTTATCGACTTTAATGGCAGCATCTTTAGGGTGCGTACCGTGGGCGACCTTTCCAATCTTTTGATAATGCATCATGAGCTCCAAGCCCCGTCGCCTGAGTTTCGCGGGATCCAATCCGCGACCTTCCGGATTCCAACGGGCATAAGACGTGGAACACGGGGCAATTACTTCTACAAAGCTGTATCCAGGATACATCATCGCCTCGCGCAACGTCCACTCCAGTCGCCGGGCATGGATGACCGTCCAACGCGCCAAAAAAGAAGCCCCGCTGGCTGCCGCCAGATAGGGCAGATTAAATGGATACTCGTAATTGCCGTACTGGGTGGTAACGGCCCTGGCGCCGTGCGGCGTCGTCGGCCCCACCTGGCCACCGGTCATGCCGTAATTAAAATTGTTGACACAAATCACGGTAATGTCCAGGTTGCGTCGAGCGGCATGGATGAAATGATTGCCGCCGATACCGGCGATATCGCCATCGCCGGAGATAACCACGACCTTCAACTCGGGATTGGCAAGTTTAAGACCGGTTGCAAAGGGGATGGCCCGCCCATGAGTTGTGTGAAAGGAATCCAGCCGGACGTACCCGGCAATCCGACCGGTGCAGCCGATTCCCGATACCACAGACACCTTGTCAAGATCCCAGCCCTGTTTCGCTTCAAGCCATTGGAGCGCGCCAATAAAAGTCGTCAGTGCCGTGCCGAGCCCGCAGCCTTGACACCAAATGTGCGGCAACCGCTCGCCCCTTAACAGCACATCCATGGGATGCAACCCGGTTATCCAGTCGCTATTACCAGCAGATTCGGTTCCAGATAGTTCGGATTGACCCGCATCGGTTATATTAGAATCAGCCATGAGGTCATCTCTCTTTCGAAAGGCTTAGCGCTTATCGGCTTGGGCTGTATCCGGCTTACCGGCAGCGGCACGCAGAGCGCTCAGAACCTGCTGCGGTTCTAAAATGTCTCCCCCCAATCGCTGCACGCCGATAACATGTGCCTGGCCGGCCGCACATCTTTCCACTTCACGTAAAATTTGACCGGCGTTAATCTCGGGCACCACAAACGCTCGGATTTTTTGGGCCAATGCCCGAATCTGTTCCTCCGCAAAGGGCCAAACGGTGATAAGCCTCAGGCAGCCCACACGAACACCTTCCTTGCGCGCCTGCTCGATAGGCCACAAAGACGTGCGCGCCGAAATACCGTAGGAGACAACAACGATCTCAGCGTCTTCCAGGTGGCGTTCTTCTACCTGGATGATGTCGTCACGATGCATGCGAATTTTGTTAACCAGTCGCTTGATGTTCCATTCACTGGCCTCGGCATTCATCGCCGGATATCCGCGCTGGTCATGCGTCAAACCGGTAATATGGAAGCGAAATCCCTCACCGGCAATCGCCATCGGTGCTATTTGGCCATCGTCGCCGGGATCAGGATCGCGATAGATTCGAAAATGATCCGGCTCCACGTCTCCTTTTCGAACCAGGGGGCGCTGGACAAGCTCAATTTCTTCCGGCGGCGGTATGATGACCCTTTCGGTCATGTGGCCCACTTCTGCATCGGTCATCACCAGAACCGGTGTGCGATACTTCTCGGCCAAATTAAAGGCGCGTATGGTCAGATCGAAAAGCTCTTGCGGGGAGCCGGGTGATAAGGCAATGATTTCATAATCGCCGTGGGAACCCCAACGGGCCTGCATCATATCCTGTTGCCCCACCAAGGTGGGTAATCCGGTGGAAGGCCCTCCCCGCTGAACATTGACCAGCACACACGGGGTCTCCAGCATAATCCCCAATCCAAGATTCTCCATCATTAGAGAAAATCCGGGTCCACTGGTGGAGGTCATTGATTTGGCGCCTGACCAAGAGGCGCCCAATATGGCGTTCATCGAGGCCAATTCATCTTCCATTTGAATGTAAATGCCGCCGACCTGCGGAAGTCGCGTAGACATCCGTTCGGCGACCTCGGTGGCGGGGGTAATCGGGTATCCGGCAAAAAATCGACAGCCGGCCATAATCGCCCCTTCGGCGGCGGCATAATCTCCTAACAGAAAATGCTCGCCGATGAGCAGACCTTCGTGTGAACGCATGGATTGCATTTGAGCTATGGCGCTTTCTCTTCCTTGC
>JASFGN010000027.1:0-10984 GCA_050123735.1 Desulfobacterales bacterium
AAAGGGATATCAGCGATAAGACGCTGTCGGTTGGCCTGTGATGATTACCGATCCAACTGACCGTCGAGTATCCGACGCAGTTGAAGGTGCTCGGCCCTGGCCTTCCGCAGCTGACGTTCAATGTCTACGCGTTTGTCTGTCGGGGCCGACGCCAGCTTTTTTTCGAGCACATCGACCGCCTGCTGAAGGCGATACAAATCTCTTGCGATCCCTTTGATGGACATCCGAAACCGACCTGAAGGTAATTGTTGATTGCTGAATCCACCATAAACTATAGGTGATTGATGCAACCTTTTCAAACAAAAAGCGTAAAGATCGCCACCATGATCCTCTCACGATGGCCCGGGTACAAAATGCTTTTAAAGCCCCACCGGATTTGTTAAATTGAAAAAAAGCAAAATTGAACTGTCTGGATTTTGGATGCCTGCGCCAAAGGCGGACACGTCGGCGTCTTTCTTATGAAAGGCATTTCAGGGAAAATGAAACCAGAGCTTCACGACATACTCAATCAACCCCTTGCCGTTGGCAACCGGACGATCCATAAACGACTGGTAATGGCGCCCATGGCGTTTATCGGTAATGTTGCTTTTCGGGAGCTGGTTGAGCAGTTCGGTGGTTTCGGCCTGATGTTCAGTGAGATGTGCAGTGCCAGGCGAATACCGCAGGAAAACCGGTATCGCTCGGCTTATTTCAGGTGGCGGGATGCTGAGCTTTCGCGATTGGTCTGCCAGATTTTCGGTGCCGATCCGTCCATCATGGCCCTTGCCGCCCGGCGTATTGAAGCCGAAGGGTTTTTTGGTGTTGACATCAATTTCGGGTGTTCCGACGTCGCCATCTGCCGCCAAAACTGCGGGGCGGCGATTTTGAACACGCCGGCGCTAGCCGCTAAAATCGTGTCCGAAGTTCGCAAAGCCGTTTGCATCCCTGTGTTTGTCAAGTACCGCATCGGCTGGCAAGATCAAGCCGGTTGGGCAGTTGAAATGGCAAAGCGTTTTGAAGACGCCGGGGCAGATGCTTTGACGTTCCACCCGAGGATTGCACCGGATCGTCGCTCACGGCCGCCCAAATGGGAATATATCGGCAGGGTGAAGCAGGCTGTCAACATACCGGTGTTCGGCAATGGAAACGTCTTCGATCAAGTGGATTGTTTGAAAATGCTGTTAAACACCGGGTGTGACGGCGTTGCCATCGGCCGCATGGCAATCGCCAGACCCTGGTTGTTTGCAGAGTGGACTGCGGATTATCAGTCCGGCGATGAAATCTATTTAGATTGTGCCTTGCGGCTGGCCGGACTTTTAGAGGTCCATTTCGACGCATCACAAGCCTTGCGGCGGTTTAAAAGATTTGGCTTCTATTATTCTGCCAGCTTTAAATTCGGTCACACGCTCTACAATGCAATCCAGAGGGCAGAAAACATGATCGAGGCCAAGATGTCACTGCAGCGATTTTTTGAGCGGCGGGCCGAAACCGTCGCCAGACCGAATTTGAATTTTTTCATCTAATTTTCTTTAACCGTGATTTTTTTGCCTCTCTTGCGGCGATAATCGGACATTTCACGCACATTGCCCGGAAATTTTTTGATAAAATTCTCCAGCATTTGATAGGCTTCATCGTCGGTAAACTGACGCGGCGGGTGCTTGCAGAAATAGGCTGATGGTGCTTCCAGCACGCCGCCTTCACCGCGCTCAAGGGCCAGTTTTGCGCAGCGCAATGAGTCTATGGCCACCCCGGCCGAGTTGGGCGAATCCTCCACCGAAAGCCTGAGTTCCAAATTCATGGGGACATCACCGAAAAGTTTGCCTTCCATGCGAATAAAACAAATTTTGTTGTCCTTCTGCCAGGGCACGTAATCACTGGGGCCGATGTGGATGTTTTCGTTTTTCAAGCGCCGGGCTGTAACCGCCTGAACGGCTTCGGTTTTGGATTCTTTTTTGGATTTAAGCCGATGACGGTTGAGCATATTCAGAAAATCCGTATTTCCGCCTGTATTTAACTGATAGGTTCTTTCCATCTTCACACCGCGTTTTTTAAACAGATCGGTTAAAACGCGATGGGTAATGGTGGCCCCCAGCTGGGATTTAATATCGTCTCCGATCAACGGAACGTTTTTTTCCGCAAACCGTTTGGCCCACTCCGGATCACTGGCAATAAAAACCGGGATGTTATTAACCAGCGCCACCCCGGCCTGCAGAGCGCATTCTGCATAGAAACGGGCTGCTTTCTCTGAGCCGACCGGCATGTAGTTCAGTAAAATTTCAGCCCCGGACGCTTTCAAATGAGCGACAGCGTCCTCCAGAGAAGGTTCCGGTAAATTTGCCGGTAAAAAGGTATAGCGGTCTTCGTATTCTTTCATATGATCAGCGATACCATCCAAGATCTGCCCCATTTGGACAGTAACCCCGGAGGCGGGCAGGTGGTCGCAAAATACCTGGGTGCAGTTGGGATCAGAGAATATGGCGGAGTTGACATCCTGGCCGACCTTGCGTTTGTCGATATCAAAAGCCGCTACAACTTCAATGTCAGCGGGTGTGTATCCGCCTATTTCCCAGTGCATCAGGCCAACGGCATCATCAGGGCCCTTATCTCGATAATAGTAAAGCCCCTGCACGAGGGAACTGGCACAATTTCCCAGCCCGGCGATCGCAATTTTGATCTTACGCATATCTGTTACCCTCCTTTCGATCCAAGACACCATTTTTGATCCGTGCAAGCCTTCGTCATCAGGTAAAACTTAAACCACGGCAACAGATGTTAATTAAGAACATAAAAGTTTATTGGAAGAATATATGGCTGATGAGCGTATGTGTTATCACCACTGGGATACGGCTGGCGCCCTCCTCAATGCAGGTCAACTGTATCAGTGCTCATCCTGAGGCTCGGTGCTGTTGGTTAGTCCTGTTTGGCTGCTAAACAAAATAAGCATTAAGTCATTCATTTCAATAAAGGATTTTCCTGGTCATGAATGGCACATATCCTGTTTGTCTGTCAAGGGGTCGCCTTATTTTTAGTTTCTTTTTTGTCTCACCGGTGCGGCCAGGCTTACATATTGATTTTTTTCAGAAAACATCAGCTTCTTGTCGACCATCATTTTTAAAAAATGGGCAATGTCGTCAGCGGGTACATGCGGAAATGCGGTACAGATGGCCTTAATTGGACGGTGCTGCTGACAAAACAGATAAATTTGTCTGGATGCGCCCGTCAGGCGGTGAACGGCAGGTTCGTCCTGATATCGCCGCTGGCGAATAATGCTAAAATCCCCTCCGTCCCGCAGGCTCAAAATAGGGCCATACCCCTGGGTTGCGTGAATTTCGGTGTACTGCTGGTGCCAATCTGATAGTTCTTTTTGGACCGGCTTCCAAATTTTTTTCTGATAGGTCAGATCTCCCCGATAGGCTTGGATCAAAAACGGCAATGAGCGAAAGATGTTATCGGGGAATAGATAGGACCAGTTGCGGTGATTGAAAATGGCCTTGATGCCGTATGCTTTCGGGTTGCGCCACACAGGGCTTTCCAATCCGAGCCAAAAACGCACGGCCTTAAGCGGGTAGAACGGGCGGGCGAATTCCAGGGTCCGCAATGTTTCGGTGACATCATCCTGATCGCTTCCCGGAAAATGCAGGATTAAGTTTGAGATATTGCGAATTCCGAGTGCTTCGCAATTTCTCATGATTTCTAAATTCTGGATGGCGGTGGTACCCTTGTGCAATTTTTTAAGCAGACTGCTGCTAAGTGCTTCAATGCCTATTTGAACTTCGCGCATTCCGCAATCTCGCATGGCTATTAACGCTTTCAAAGAAGTTGTTGCCCTGACCTCACCAAAAAGACGCAGATCTTTGTTCAGTTTGGCCACTTGCTGAAATAGGGTGTGCGCATCTTTGGGGGGCAATACATTATCCATCAGGGCGACTGAAAGGGTTTGATGCCGGCCCGTCAAATAGTCGATGTCGGCAACCATCCGGCGGGCTGTTTTGCTGCGGTAACCCTCCCACTGAAGATTGAGATTGCAAAAAGCGCAGCCGGTTAACTGATCAGGTCCGACGGACCGTTTCCACCAGCATCCCCTTGATGCTTCTACGGGCAAGGTCGGGAAAAAACGTTTGTGGGGCTCAAAGGTTTTCAAGAGGCTAAAATACGCATCATAGTCCGGCACCGGTAGATCATCTAAACGTTTCAGTTGCGCGAAGGCGGCTGCGGCCGGTTGCATGGCATCTGTTTGCCGGGTAAAAACGCCCTCTATGCTTGATCTGCCGGGCGCGGACGATGATCGTTCGAGATCTTGAATAATATGATAGAGAGGCAATTCGCCTTCTCCATTGACGACCATATCGATGTCGGCGAAATTTTTCAAAAGAGCCGGTGCGGCAATTGCCGGAGTCAAGGCGCCGCCCACAACGATCGTTACCTTCGGGCATGCTTGTTTAAGGCGCTTGATAATATAAAGTGCGGATGTCAGCTGACAGAGCGAGATGCTAAAACCGATCAGCCCATAGGTTTGCCAGTCATGACTGTGAACAAGCCGATCGGTTGCTTTTTTTATCTTGCGGATTAAAGCCTTAAAATCGATCTTTTGCAACCTGGCCTTGCCGGCTGATTCTTTGCGAAAAAGCCTTTGAGCCAGCTGTCGGCTCCTGGGATACAGCAGCGCGGCATACACGCTTTCCGCCAGCCAGGTTCGTTCTGAGATTTCATGGTAGAGGTGATAACCGATCGCTTCTGCCAGTTGCAGATAAAAATGAAAGATGTCAACTTGCAGATCGGGCATACGGGTTTTTAAATACGCCTTTAACGTGCCCAACTGAACGGAAGGACGATTGAAAAGGGGCCACGGGGTGGAGATCAATGCGATTTGAGATAGCGTTTTTTTCGGTTTGCTTTTCATGGGTGACCGCCTGCGACGGGTTGAGGTCTGGCACCGCTGCTGGTTTTTACAAAGGCGTCGTTGACCCCGGGTTGAATTTACTTTATACATACAGCCCGGGAGCCGAATTTGACAATGATTTTGTTGCACATGACATATACCGCTTATAAATACGTTCCGATTAAAAGGATGGCGGCAGAAGCGGTCGTGGCAAAAAAACCTTCCGCAAACGGAACGTTTTTTTGACAATCGCTATAAAACGGGCAAAGAAACGTAACAGATCGAAATGCAAGACGACTGCAAAATCAAGGATATTCCAGCTCGGTCCCGAACAATAGGCGTCGATAGGGACTGAATGGCAGGGCCGACATTAAATGCGCTGCCGATAGCAGCAGAAAAGAACAACGATGCGAAAAAAACCAGACCTCAACGTCACTCTCGGTGATATCAAACTTCAGAATCCGGTAATGACCGCATCCGGCACTTTCGGTTATGCGCAGGAATTTGAGGGGCTGGTGGATCTCAACCGCCTGGGCGCCATCATTGTAAAAGGCCTCGCGTTGCAGCCCACCGAGGGTAACCCGCCACCGCGAATTGTTGAAACGCCCTGTGGCATGCTCAACGCCATCGGCCTGGAAAATGTGGGCATAGATGCATTTGCGCAGCAAAAACTGCCCTTCTTAAAAACATTGTCGCCGCCGATTTTCGCAAACATATATGGCACCTGCATCGAAGATTATGCCGAGTTGGCAGCGCGCCTGGATGTGCTGGAAGGCATCGCCGGAGTGGAGGTCAATATTTCATGTCCGAATGTCAAAGCGGGGGGGATTGCATTTGGTGCCGACCCGCAAGCGGCCCATCGTGTCGTCCAGTCTGTGCGTGAGAAAACAACAAAGCATCTCATGGTAAAATTGTCACCGAATGTGACCGATATTACCCTGATCGCCAAAGCAGCAGAACAGGCGGGTGCAGATTCGCTTTCCCTGATCAACACCATTACCGGCATGGCCATTGATCTTGAAACCCGGCGGCCGAAAATTGCCAACATCACCGGAGGGCTATCGGGTCCGGCCATTAAACCGGTTGCGCTGCGAATGGTATGGCAGGTGGTTCAGGCGACAAAAATTCCGGTTGTCGGTATCGGCGGCATCATATCCGCGCAAGATGCTCTCGAGTTTTTAATTGCAGGGGCATCAGCCGTGCAAATCGGCACCGCCAATTTTATTAACCCGCAGGTGACCACCGATATTATCGACGGCATCGAAATGTATTTGGCGCAAAGAAAAATTGCCGGGGTTGTCGATATCATCGGAACCCTCGAAACAGATACACCAGGTTCTCTGGAGTGATGGAGTGGTGGAGTAACTCCGATTGCGGATTTTTGATTGCGGATTGCAGATTGGAAGATAATACGGGTGATCGTCATTTATCAATCCGAAATCGACTCGGCTGAGCTCGTCGCAGGCCGCAATCTGCATTCCGAAATCTTATCTACGCCAGTACTCCATTACTCCAATGCTCCAGTCTTTACAGAACGATCGCTTCTTTGACCGGATGGGTTTTCAGGTACTCCAGACGGTTTAAACCGTTGACATACGCTTTGGCACTGGCGGTAATAATATCAGGATCGGCCCCGCGGCCCAGCGCCAGAAGGCCATTTTCTTGCAGGCGCACGGTTACCTCCCCCTGGGCATCGGTACCGCCGGTCAGGGCGCTGACCGAAAAGCGCAATAGTTCCGATGCGGTCCCGGTTAGCTTGCCGATGGCATTAAAAGTGGCATCGATGGGACCGTTTCCGTAACCGGCGCCCCGCACCGGCCGACCGTTTATTTCCAGCTTGACGCTGGCCATGGGGAATACGGTTGTACCGGCCGTAACATGCAGGTATTCAAGTTTAAAAATATCCGCCGTTCGCAAAATGCCTTCAGTTACGATGACTTCAAGATCTTCATCGACGACATGCTTTTTTTTGTCTGCCAGCTCCTTAAAGCGCGAAAAAACAAGGTTGATTTCTTCATCGGATAAGTCATAGCCCAAGCTCTTTAAGCGGGAGCGCAGGGCATGCCGTCCGGAATGTTTGCCCAGAACCAGCTTGTTGGTGCTCAGTCCGATCGTTTCCGGCTTCATGATCTCATAGGTCATTGGATTTTTCAGCACACCGTCCTGATGGATCCCGGCCTCATGCGCAAAAGCATTGGCGCCCACAACGGCCTTATTGGGTTGCACCATAATACCGGTAATCATGCTCACCAGCCGGCTGGTGGGATGAATGTATTCGGTCTGAATGGAGGTCGTCAGCCCTAAGGCGTTTTGACGGGTGACCAGTGACATGACAACTTCTTCAAGAGACGTGTTGCCGGCCCGCTCGCCGATACCGTTGATGGTGACCTCAGCCTGCCGGGCACCGGCAGTAATGGCCGAGAGCGTATTGGCGGTGGCCAGCCCGAGATCATTGTGACAGTGGACGCTGAGTATGGCTTTATGGATATTGGGAGTGTGTGTGTTGACGTAGCTGACCAGCTCTGAAAATTCCTGGGGAATGGCATAGCCGACGGTATCGGGCAAATTGACCGTTGTAGCGCCGGCTTCAATGACGGCTTCAAACACTTTGCACAGAAAATCGCGATCGCTGCGCGAGCCGTCTTCGGCTGAAAATTCGACATTATCGGTCAAGGTTCGGGCATATTTTACCCCCTCAACTGCAGCTGTGACGACTTCGTCGCGAGACATTTTGAGCTTATATTCCAGGTGGATGTCCGAAGTGGCAATGAAGGTGTGTATCCGCGGTTTGACCGCATGGCGGATGGCCTCCCAGGCCCGGTCGATATCGCTCTTTGAGGTCCGCGCCAGGGCAGCCACTTGCGTTCTTTTCAGCTTGCCGGCAATTCGCGAAACCGCTTCCAGATCGCCATCAGAGGCGGCCGGGAAACCGGCTTCGAGAATATCGACGCCCAATTTTTCCAATTGGGTCGCAATTCGCAATTTTTCGGCCGTATTCATGCTGGCCCCCGGACTCTGCTCGCCATCTCTTAAGGTGGTATCAAATATCAATACATGATCATTCATTTCTTGAGCTTCCTTGTGTTGAATGGTTGATTTGAGAATGGGTCAAATAGTTTTTGTCGTCGGGTTAATCGTTACGCTTCAACTATTCGGCCATTAAACGATTTGACCGTAACAAAGGAAGCATCGGCCGCAGACACCCCGACATGGGGAGGTCTGCGGCATTGACTCCTTTCATTGTGTTCAATTTAATCCTCCATTAAACTGATTTTACTGATTCCTCGATTTGGATACGCTGGGCATTGGCAAGTTTAAATTGAAAACTATCGGCCAGCGCCTGCCAGCTGGCTTCGATGATGTCCTCCGAAACACCTATCGTGCTCCAGATTTCATTTTGATCCCGTGATTCGATTAATACGCGGACTTTGGCGGCCGTGCCCCGGCTGCCGTCGATAACCCGTACTTTAAAATCGACCAGTCGCATCGTATCCAGGTCGGGATAGAATTTGCCCAGGGCTTTTCTGAGCGCATTATCCAGGGCGCTGACCGGTCCGTATCCTTCGCCGGCGGTAATTTCTTCTTTGCCGTTGACGCTAATTTTAATGGTCGCATGGGCAGAGCAGGGTTGATCTTTATCTTTTTCAATGGTGACGCGGAAGGATTCCAGTTCAAAATGAGGCTGAAATTGATCGGTAAATTTTTCCAGCAGGATCTTAAAGGAACCGTCTGCTGAATCAAATTGATAGCCTTCCTGCTCCAATTGCTTGATCTCAGAAGCGATCTGACTGCTGTCAAAACCGTTATTGCCGAGTTCAACACCGAGTTCCTTGGCTTTGTATTCCACATTGCTTTTACCGGCAAGATCGGATACCAGCACCCGGCGTTTGTTTCCGACCGCTGCCGGGTCCATGTGTTCATAGGCAAGAGGTGCTTTCATAATCGCGCTGACATGAATGCCGCCTTTGTGGGCAAAAGCGCTTTTTCCGACAAAGGGTCGTGAATTGACAGGAACCAGATTGGCTGTTTCACTGACATAACGCGACAGGCTTTTTAATTTTTTAAGGTTTTCGACCGAAACACACCTCCGTCCCATTTTAAGTTCCAGAACGGGAATGATTGAGGTCAAGTCGGCATTGCCGCACCTTTCACCATATCCGTTGATGGTTCCGTGAACCATAACGGCGCCTTTGTTAACGGCACTGATCGAATTTGCGACCGCCAGATTGCAGTCATTATGACAGTGAATTCCAAATCTGACGGCAGCATTTTGGAGCGGTCGGTTGCAGAAATCGCTTACTTCTTTTTGAACCGCTTCAAGGACCATCTCCAATTCAAACGGAAGCGTGCCCCCGTTGGTATCACATAAAACAATAAAATCTGCGCCGCCGTCGACTGCGGCTCCCAGCGATCTGAGGGCATAGTCCTTGTTGTATTTAAAACCGTCAAAAAAGTGCTCGGCGTCATAGACAACCTCGCGGTCATGTTGCTTCAAAAATGCCACGCTGTCATTAATCATGGCCAGATTTTCCGCCAAGGTGTTACCCATGATTTGCTCGACATGCAGGTCCCAGCTCTTTCCGAAAACGGTCACCGTCGGCGTTTCGGTTTCCAGCAAAGCCTTGAGATTAGGATCCTCATCGGGGCGAATGCCAGGTTTGCGGGTTGAGCCAAAGGCCGCCAAACGGGCCTGCGTGAATTTTACTCTTTTGGCCAGATCAAAAAATGCAACATCTCTGGGATTCGAACCGGGCCAACCACCTTCAATGTAATGAATGCCGTTATCGTCGAGACGCAGTGCAATATTTAATTTTTCTTCTGCCGAAAAGGTGATGTTTTCTCCCTGGGTTCCATCTCGGAGCGTGGTGTCGTATAGGAAGATTGAGTCCATTAGGATTCTCCAAAACAGGATGGCTCAAGGCCACAGGCGCCAGGCTCAAGGCAAAGGAATGTTTTTAGTTTGCGGGTTTTGGTTCCCTGCCTTGGGCCACAGGCCGTACACCTTGCGCCCGGTTTATTTTTTGCGGTTTTCCGGTCTGAGTGAACGCACGACCGTGCCGGTTTGCCACATTTCAGATTCTTTGATGGCAGCCAGTTCTTTATCCAATTTTTCGCGGTAATCCGGTGCGCTGTTGGCTTCCAGGACCCGCTTGGTTTCTTCACCGCTGACAACCCGTTGATACAGCGTCTCAAATACGGGGGCGACCGCATCTCGAAATTTCGGTGCCCAGTCTAAAGCACCGCGTTGAGCAGTTGTAGAGCAACTGGCAAACATCCAATCCATACCGTTTGCGGCCACCAGGCGGATCAGACTCTGAGTCAACTCTTCTACAGTCTCATTAAACGCTTCGCTGGGGCTGTGCCCGTTTTTACGTAGCAGCGCATACTGTGCCTCCATAACACCTGACAGACAGCCCATCAGCACACCGCGTTCGCCGGTCAGGTCGCTATAAACCTCATTGGCGAATGTGGTGGGGAACAGATAGCCGGATCCAATAGCAATGCCCAGCGCCAGGGTTTTTTTTCTGGCGGTACCGGTATAGTCCTGATGGATGGCAAAACTTGAGTTAATGCCGCTGCCATCCAAAAAATTGCTCCGGACGGTACGACCGGAACCTTTGGGCGCCACCAAAACCACATCCACATTTGGCGGTGCAACCACACCGGTTTGTTCGTGATAAACAATTGAGAAGCCGTGTGAGAAATAAAGCGTGTTGCCGTCGGTCAGGCATTCCTTTATTTGCGGCCACAGGGCCATCTGACCGGCATCTGACAGCAGATATTGAATAATGGTTGCCTGCCGAGCGGCTTGCACTAATGGAAAAAGGGTCTTGCCGGCCACAAAACCATCCGCCACCGCCCGGTTCCAGGAGTCGCTATTTTCACGCTGGCCGACGATCACGTTGATCCCGTTGTCTCGCATATTCAATGCCTGCCCGGGGCCCTGAACGCCGTACCCCAATACCGCTACGATTTCATCTGCCAGGACTTCGCGGGCCTTTTGCAGTGGGAACTCCTCATCGGTGATCACTTCTTCTTGCGTACCACCAAAATTAAAATGTGCCATTCGTCCTCTCCTTTTTTCAGTTACGCATCTATACTTCTTAAAAACGAATAATTCGAACT
>JASFGN010000028.1:0-10965 GCA_050123735.1 Desulfobacterales bacterium
TTTCATGCTCTTTTTCCGAGTTGACCGATAAGCGACGTTCCCGCCTTGACTTTATCACCGACAGCCACCGTAATTTCGGCATCATCCGGCAGGTAGACATCAAGCCGCGAACCAAAGCAAATCAATCCGTAGCGCTGTCCTTTCTTTAGCTCCATCCCGGGCTGGACATAACAAATGATTCTTCTGGCAATCAAACCGGCAACCTGGACGACGCAAAGTGTTCTGTTGTCCGGGGTTTTCAAAAAAACAGCGTTATGCTCATTTTGTAATGAAGCCTTATCCAGGTTCGCCGCAAAAAACTTTCCGGGATGATGACGGATCTTTTCCACAACTCCATCAAAGGGGATCCGATTAACGTGCACGTTGAAAACAGACATGAATATACTGATTTTTCTGCAGCGGCCATTGAAAAAAGCGGGGCCCTCCACTGTGTCGGCCACAATCACCTTACCGTCTGCCGGTGCAACGATCCCTCCTGCCTGATCGGGAATCAGTCGATCCGGATCCCGGAAAAAACCGCAGAAGCTAAAGGTGACCACCACGCCCAGCACAGCCAGAAGGGTCATCTCCAGCAGCGCAAAAATCAAAGTGACAAATGCCGCCGCCACAATAAGCGGATAGCCGGCTTTTGCCACCGGAAAGGCTGTCTGAGCGGCTGGCTCAGACCATGAATATTTGTCCATCTAATCGCTATCCCCGAATTTAAGGTACACCATCTATAACGGGCGTCTGTGTGTGCGAATATAAAATTTTTTACATACCAATATCACTATGAATTGTCAATGATTGCCATGAGATGATTGGTATCAAAGCCTGATGTCGTGGCTGCCCTAAGGGTGCCTGACAAAGATCCTCAAACTGCCTTAGCGGGAATTCGTTCGGTCTTAGAATGCAGTGCCCGGCAAATCGGTTAGATATTTCCTTTTGGCTCGACCGGGCCCGTCGCTGCGGCATTTTCAGCCGGTGCGGGTCGAACAGCAGATTTGGCAGCGATGCTGAGCTCCGCATCCGATTTTCGGATATAGAACGGCATCAGGTCGGCAGCGCTGACGGTATCGTTTTTTGTAAATCTTTTCAAACTTAAAAATCCCACACTTGAAGCCCGGATCATATTCTGATCACCGGGGACAAAATAGGCTTTGTCACCCAGCACATCCCGTATTTTTTTTTGATACAGCTGGGCGCCGGACCCGATAAACACGCAGGGCTCATTGATTTCACCAACAAATGCTGCCGGTCTGACTGCACATGCCGGTGTCTGTTGAATCAGACGATCTTTGCTGAAACGGTAAGTCGCCCCGTAGACCTCTGCTTTGCGCGCATCCAGCAAGGGACAAATCAAACGGGTTTGAGCGCTGCATTGCCAGGCAAGTGCTTCAAGACTTGTTATGCCGACAACCGGCTTATCAACGGCTGATGCCAAACCTTTAATGGTGGCCATTCCGATTCGCAAACCGGTAAACGAGCCGGGGCCCACCGTAACCGCAAAGCCATCCAGGTCACCGGCGCGACAATCGGCCGATTCCAAAACCGAATCGATAGAAGCCATCAAATGTTTTGAGTGCGTTTGCTTTTTGTGGGTTGTCAGTTCAGCGCATACGGACGTATTATCAATAACGGCAGCGCTGCAGCTGATTGTCGCTGTGTCGACGGCAAGAATCTTCATGACGTTTATCAATTTGAGGGTGATTTATTTGCGTTTGGTACCGGATCGCTTTGATCGCGCCTTGGCTTTATGCCGAACAATGGCCCGTGCCAAAACTTCCGACATATGCTTTACCGGCACAAACTTAATCTTGCGCTTCAGATGTCGCGGGAGCTCGGCCAGATCCTTTTTATTTTTTTCAGGAATGATGATCGTGCGAATCCCTGCCCGCATTGCTCCCAGGGCCTTTTCTTTTAATCCCCCAATCGGAAGGACACGACCCCGAAGTGTAATTTCGCCGGTCATGGCCACATCATTTCGAACAGGTTTATGGGTAAAAGCCGAAATCAACGCAGTTGCCATGGCGATCCCGGCCGAGGGCCCGTCTTTGGGAATAGCGCCGGCCGGCACGTGGATGTGGATATCAATATTATCAAAATCCTTATTTTTTACGCCCCAGGACGTCAAATTGGCCCGCGCATAACTGACTGCCGCTCGGGCGGACTCCTGCATGATGTCACCCAGTTGCCCGGTCACAATTAGATCCCCTTTGCCACCGATCAAAGACGCTTCAACAAACAGCAGTTCACCGCCGGCTTGCGTCCAGGCCAAACCGGTGGACAGCCCCACCTGGTTTCCTTCTTTATCCATGTCGGGGCCATACTTGGGGATACCCAGGTATTTGTGCAGGTTGCCGCGCGTAACGGAAAACAGTCCTTGTTGACGTTCAGCGATTTTGCGGGCAACTTTGCGGCAGATGGTCGCAATCTCCCTTTCAAGATTTCGCAAACCCGCCTCTGAAGTATACTCGGCAATCATCTGCTGCAAGGCAGCGCTGCTGATAGAAACAGAGCGGGCTCTGAGTCCATTTTCTTTGAGCTGCCGCGGGATCAGGTATTTTTGCGCAATAACGATTTTCTCTTCTTCGGTATAACCTGAAAGTGGAATGACTTCCATCCGATCCAGCAAGGCCGATGGAATCGTATCGGTTAGATTGGCGGTCAGGATAAACATGACTCTGGACAGGTCAAAGGGAATATTGAGAAAATGATCGCTAAAAGCAACATTTTGCTCCGGATCCAGTGCCTCCAGCAGGGCGGCCGACGGGTCTCCGCGAAAATCAGCGCCCAGTTTATCGATTTCATCCATCATAAAAACAGGATTATTGCTGCCGCATTGCTTGAGACCCTGCAGAATGCGGCCGGGCAGCGCGCCGATATAGGTTCGCCGATGGCCCCTGATTTCAGCTTCATCACGAATACCCCCCAGCGAAATACGGATAAACTTGCGGTTTAATGCCTGTGCAATGGACTGGCCCAAAGAGGTCTTGCCAACCCCGGGCGGTCCGACAAAACATAAAATCGGGCCTTTCATCTTCGAGTTCAATTTGCGGACGCTCAAATATTCGAGAATACGATCCTTAACATTTGCTAAGCCGTAGTGATCTTTTTCAAGTACCACCTTGGCCTTGCCGATATCCAAATGGTCCCGGGAAGATTTGTGCCATGGCAGCTCCACCAACCAGTCGAGGTAGGTCCGCGAAACGGTTGCCTCTGCAGAATCCGGATGCATTTGTTGAAGACGCTTGAGTTGCCGGATGGCTTCTTTATCCGCTTCTTTGGGCATTTTGGCACGCTTGATTTTCTTGCGGTAATCTTCAATTTCAACGGTCTGGTCATCCTGTTCGCCCAGCTCTTTGTAAATCGCCCTGACCTGTTCGCGCAGAAAATAGTCGCGCTGGGATTTGGAAATTTCATCCTTGACTTCGGATTCGATTTTAGCCTGAACCGTTGAGAATTCAAGTTCTCTGGTAAGCAGGTCATTTGCCTTTTTGAGGCGTTCAACCGGATCCGTCAGCTCCAGCAGTTCCTGGGATTCCTGAATTTTAAGCTTTAAATTGGAAGCTGCCAGATCGGCCAGTTTGCCAGGCCCCTCGATGCTCTCTAGAATGGTACTGAGATCACCGGAGAGCTCACCCCGCAGCGACAGTATTTTTTCGGTATTTTCCCTGACCGATCGCATCAAGGCTTCGGTCTTCAGATTCATTTCGCCGACAGGCGGCTCTTCAACTTTCTCAATTTTAACCCGATAAAATGAGCGTTTTTTCAGGTACCGAACAATTTTAGCCTTGGCTAAACCCTGCACCAGGGCTTTGAGCCGTCCATCCGGGAGCTTCAACAGTCTTAAGACGCGGCTGACCGTACCGATCTTATAAATGTCGCTCGCGCCCGGGTTTTCAATTGCGGGATCTTTCTGGGTCACCAGCATCAAATATCCATCTTTGGCGACACCTTCTTCAACCGCCCGGATAGACCTATCCCGGCCGACAAACAACGGTAAGACCATATCGCTGAAAACGACGATATCCCGGACCGGCAGCAGCGGAAGCGTGGTCGGTATTTCAGCATTGGAGCTGTCTTCTTCAATAAGGCTAATTAGATCGTCTGTATCACTTTGCGCCATTTTTGCTCCTGCGCACTGACCTAAAATTCAAGGTTTACACAATTTGGGCCGAAATTACCCCTACAGTGGCAACCTTAGGGTAGTGCAATATAACCCTCTAAAATAAGCTTAAATTTTTCTTTGACAATATCCAGCTTAATTTTTTATGACATATATTCTTAATCCTAAAAATAAGGACGCTGATTGCATTTTAAAGCTGAACAATGCCGGCAATCTGTCCGCAGGGAAGATGGCCCTTTCGATCGAGATGCCGCTTACCAAAAAACGTTTACCCCGTCAGGACCGTTAAGCGATGATAACACATTATTTGACCGAATTCTTGGTTTTTGTTTTTGGAATCTGTATCGGAAGTTTTTTGAATGTGTGCATATATCGACTTCCGGAATCCAAATCAATTGTCCACCCCCGTTCGATGTGCCCAAGTTGCGGGACCCTCATTGCTTTTTATGACAACATACCGATTTTAAGCTACCTTGCCTTGCGCGGAAAATGCCGCCACTGTTCAGCCCGCATCTCATTTCGCTATCCCATTATTGAATGTATCAGCGGTATTTTTGCCGTGGGTGTCTTTTTGAAATATGGCTTGAGTTTCGAAGCCCTGATTTATTATACCTTTGTTGCAACGCTGCTGGTGATCACATTTATTGATATTGATCACCAGATTATCCCTGACGTGATCAGTCTGCCGGGAATACCGATTTTTTTTGCGGCCAGCTTCGCGCTGCCCGAAATTACGCTCGTTGAGTCTATTTTAGGTATTTTAATCGGTGGTGGCAGCCTGTGGATCGTCGCCCAGCTGTATTATGTGCTGACCCGCAAAGAAGGTATGGGCGGCGGCGATATCAAACTGTTGGCGATGATGGGCGCCATCATCGGATGGAAGGGCGTCCTATTTACGATATTTATGGCCTCGGCCATCGGAACGGTTGTCGGCTTGCTCGTCATGTTAAAGACCCGTACATCAATGAAACTCAAAGTGCCGTTTGGGCCCTTCCTGGCCATCGGCGCAATCGCCTATATATTTTTGGGTCCGCAATTGATGACCTGGTACTTTAACCTGCTGCGAAGCTAAATATGGATCCACATTCAACGGGGCCCGAAGTTCAATTGAGGATTTACCGATGAAAATAGCCATTATTTCCGATATCCATGGTAACATGGAAGCATTCGAGCAGGTTTCGGCTGATATCGCAAGATCCCGCGTGGATGATATCATCAGCCTGGGAGATCATATCGGTTATGGCCCGCAGCCGGAAGAGGTCATCAATCGCATTCGCCGGCACAACATTACAGCCTTGCAGGGCAACCATGAGCTGGCCCTGGTTGAGCCAACCTACCTCGACTGGTTTAACCAAGCTGCCCGGAAGTCATTGAATATAACCCGCACCCTGTTGTCCCCACAATCCTTGCATTTCATCGCCAACCTGAAAACCCACCGGAGCGCACATGGATGCCGCTTTGTTCATGGATTTCCGCCGGACTCTGTGTTGACCTATTTGTTCCAGCTATCTGATGAAACAAAAATCCAAGCGCTGGAGCGTTTAAGCGAAAAGCGCTGTTTTATCGGTCACACCCACACCCTGGACATCGTCAGTCTGGGCCGCCAGGGCCTTCAAAGCAACAAGCTCAAAGAAGGCCTCAACAAGCTAGACAGCCGTCGCAAGTATATCATCAGCGCCGGCAGCGTCGGACAGCCCCGGGACGGTAACAACAAAGCCAAGTATCTGATCTGGGACTCCACTGATGATACCGTTGACGTCAAGTTTGTTGCCTATGACATTGCCGCGGTGGTTGAAAAAATGATGGCGGTCGGTATGCCGCAAAAACATGCCCAACGGCTCTGGTAAGGTCTGATCGTCCGGTCGCAGGTGACCGGCGAGAACACCAACCCGTAGAGAATTACAAACCGGAGTGATGGAACCAATATAATTTCGGATTGCAGATTTCAGATTGCGGATTGCGGATTTCGGATTTCGGATTTTAAATGATCGGAATGTCTGAGATTACAATCTGCAATGAATTTTAGCCTCTAATGCGTAGCTGATTTCCCTATCTTTATCCCAAGATCCAGTGCCTGGCGATTCATGTCCAGAAAATCTGCCGGAATGCGCTTCTCCAGCGCTTTCATAATCGATTCGGGATCGATCAATTCGGTTATGCTGATAACGGCCCCCAGCATGCAAATATTGAAAACAATCGGTTTGCCGATTTTGTCAATGACCGTATCATACATGGCAATCGCTTTTTGCTGGGCATCTACTTTTTTTTCAGTTTGCACATAGCGGGTGTCGCTGATCAGCAAGCCTCCCGGCCGAATAATCGAATAAAATTTATTGTAGGCTTCCTGGGTCAGGCAGACCAGCACATTGGGTTGAATTACTTTTGGATAGTGGATAATCGTGTCGGATATAATGATATCCGAACGGGTTGCTCCCCCGCGAGCCTCGGCCCCGTATGATTGGGATTGGACGGCATTTAACCCATTATAGAGAACGGCTGCTTCGGCCAGGATGATGGCAGCGGTGATAACCCCCTGCCCTCCCGAGCCTGAAAATACCAGTCTGCATCTTTCCATTTTTAGCGACCTTCCATTGCCTTTTGCACCAGCTGTTCATATTGGTTGCAATATTCAGGCTTGTCTTGCTGGACAAAAATTCCGCGCTCGATCAGATTCGGATTTTCTTTTTTGGCCTTTGAGCCGATCGGCGTCGTATTCTGCTTGTAGTAGGCAATCATGTCAACAGCATCGCCGACTTTGTTTTTGCGGCCGAAATACGTAGGGCACTGTGAAAAAATTTCCACCACTGAAAAGCCCTCGTGCAAAATGGCCTGTTGAATAATGTCGGTCATCTGCTTGATGTGATAGGTTGTGGTCCGGGCCACAAAGGTGGCACCGGCTGCTTTTGACAGCTCCACAACATCGAAGCCAGGGTCAATCGTCAAATAGGGCGCCGTAGTCGCGCGGACATTTTCGCCCGATAGCGGGGAAAACTGACCTCCCGTCATACCATAGATCCGGTTGTTCATGACAATGGCAGTAATATCGATATTGCGGCGCGCCGCATGGATAAAATGATTGCCCCCGATTGCCAGGGCATCGCCGTCACCCATGGGCACTATCAAATTGAGTTCCGGGCGGGCCATTTTGACGCCCGTTGCAAAAGCCAGCGCCCGGCCATGAATCGTATGCAGGGTGTGAAAATCCACATATCCGGTAATGCGCGAAGAGCAGCCAATACCCGAAACCATGACGATTTCGTTTCGGCTGAATCCCATTTTTTCAATGGCCCGCAACAGTCCGTTTAACACCATGCCATGACCGCACCCCGGACACCAGAGATGTGGGAAGAATCGTTCTCGCAAATATGCCTTTAGCGCCATCGCTTTAAACCCCCTTACCCTGGATCAACCGCAAGATATTCAAGATATCGGATGGCATAATAAAAACGCCATCAATGCGATTCGCCAGAAACACCTTATCGGGTTCATCCACTGCCAGTTTCACGGATTGAAGCACCTGCCCCATGTTCTGCTCAACCACAATCACTGATTGAGCTGCAGCGCATTTTTCACGGACGATTTCGTGAGGAAACGGCCAGAGTGTCTGCAACTCCAACAGGCCCAGCCGTTCGCCGCGCGATCTTCTTTTTTCTACGATATGGCGCGCCGAGCGGGCCGAGGAGCCGTAAGATACCAGCAGGTGCTTGGCATCCTCGATATAATATTCCTTGTAGCGGGCCAGTTGATTGACCCGGTTATCGATTTTGTCGACCAGATGACGCAGCAGACCATGCACCGCCCTTGGTTCGCTGGACGGAAACCCCCACATATCATGAAAAAGTCCGGTGACGTTGAAGCGATGAACGCCACCGAAATCGGACATCGGCAAGCGGCCGTCTTCGCGCGGCAGATAGGGGTGGTAATCGACGCCTTCTTTGACGGAAGTTTTCAGCCGCTCGACAAGGGGCACTTCACCGGGTTGCGGAATGACGAGACGCTCCCGCATATGGGCAACAACTTCATCGAGTAGCAAAATGACCGGTGTCCTATAAATTTCAGCCAAATTAAAAGCCTCGACCGTCAGCGCAAATATATCCTGATGATTGGAAGCCGTAAGTGCGATAATGGCATGGTCGCCGTGAGTCCCCCAGCGGGCTTGATTCACATCACCCTGACTGCCGTGGGTTGGCAGTCCGGTGGACGGACCACCCCGCTGTACGTTGACGATCACACACGGAATTTCGGCCATAATGGCATAACCTAAAGCTTCCTGCATAAGAGAGAAGCCCGGTCCGCTGGTGGCGGTCATCACCTTACAACCGGTCAGAGAAGCACCGATGATGGCACACAGCGAGGAAATTTCATCTTCCATTTGCATAAACTTTGCGCCAATTTGCGGCAGTCGTGAGGCTAAATATTCAGTAATTTCCGATGAGGGTGTAATGGGATAGCCGGCATAAAAACTGAGTCCGGCGTAAACAGCCGCTTCGGCGCAGGCCTCATTGCCTTGGACAAATTTTATGTTTTCGCTCATATCATCGCCTATTCTTCGGTTTCGATCTCGATTGCCAGATCCGGGCAGCGAAGCTCACAAAGTTTACAGCAGATACAATCCTGCGGGCGCGATGCCAAGACCTTTTCGCGATCATCTAATTCCAGAACCTTTTTAGGGCAAAGCGCCACACATATACCACATCCCTTGCACCAATACTCGTTGATATGATGTTTTTTTAACTTTGGTTTGGCCATTTAAATCCGCTCACTGTTCACTAAAGATGTTTTGAGAAACGTATAAAGTGGCTCCTTAATTGTTATAGAAGTGAATGTCAAGGAAAACAAGATTCCACAGGTGCTTTGTTGCCTTCTGCCATGGTGTCGAACGAGATGGTTGTCACCTTGAAATTCATAGCGCCTGTCAGGAAATGACATGGCCGGCAATCATTTTGTCAATTATTTTTGAAACAGCAATCTAATGACCGGGTCGCAGCCAATGGACGCTGTTGGATCGGCAGGCCGGACAGATACGCTCCCAATCCACGTTAAACCGACCTTCCCATAAGTGACCGCAACGAAAGCAATGAAATTGAGCTGCAGTGTTTTCATCGGCTGGTTTGGGATTCCGGGGCCGGGGCACCCGAACCTTTGACAGCTCAGAGCGGGTCAGCTCTATTTCTTCGGCTGTCACCGATTGGCGTTTCTTCTCAGCTTCCAGCATGATGGTCTGCCAGCGGCCACCTTCGGCGGCTGAACACCATTCCAACATCAGCCGCTCGGGTCGGATACCCATTTTTATCAATTTATCCCATAATCCGTCAATACGACGAACCGTACTTCGATTGGCATCGATGTAATGACAGTCGACATAGTGGCAGCCAGAAACCAGCACAACAGGCGCACCCTTTTGGAACGCATACCACACGAATTCGGGATGCACCCGCCCCGAACACATCGTACGGATAATAAAGGCATGCGGCGGGTAGGCCAACCGGCTTAAACCGGCGGTATCAGCTCCGGCGTAAGAGCACCAATTACAGGCAAAGGTTACGATTTTTTCCAACCCATTTTCTCCCAGCATAGCGTCAATTTGGGCATAGATCGCTTGATCTGAAAAATGCCGCATTTCAATCGCCCCAAATTTGCATTCGGCCGCACAGGTCCCGCACCCGACACAGGCCGCACTGATGATCTGGGGCACCTGCTTCTTTTGCCAGGTTATGGCACCAAAAGGACAGACATTTGCGCACTGGCCGCAGCGGGTGCACGGCTCTTCATATACAACCGCTGTGATCGCCTCAACGGCCAAGTGGTCCTTTTGCAACAAAATAGAGGCCCGCGAACTGGCGGCGCTGGCCTGGGTGACGCTTTCACGAATATCTTTGGGGCTTTCAGCCGCGCCGGCAATGTAGACCCCCTTGGTGGGCGTATCCACAGGCCTCAGCTTCGCGTGCGCTTCTTTTAGAAATCCACCGGGCGATTTGGACAGACTGACCATCTGACGCACAAACTCGGTATCAACGGCCGGCACCGCGCCAACCGCCAACACCAACATATCAAATTCCAGTTTTTCGAGACGCTTTTCGGTTGTATTTTCAACGGTCACCCGCAAATTTTTGTTGTGCGCGTCTTCCCGGACCTCACCGGGCAAGCCGCGCAAATATCGAACCCCATGGCCGCGGGTCCGCATCAAAAGTTCTTCAAACCCTTTTCCGTATGCGCGCAGATCGGTATAAAAAATGGTCACCTCTGTGTCCGGGTAATTATCCATCAGATATTGGGCACCTTTGATGCTGTTCATACAGCAAATGTTGGAGCAATAAGGGTTACCGCGGCTGGGGTCCTGGGTTCGAGAGCCCACGCACTGAATAAAGCCGATACGCAAGGGTCGCTTCTTGTCGCTGGGACGTCCTAAATGTCCGCCCAAAGCACCTCCGGTTGAGATCAGGCGCTCAAATTCAAGACTGGTGACCACATTGACAAAGCGCGTGTATCCGTACTCATCCAGAGCGGTTGGATCGTATACGTCCATACCGGTTGCAACAATAATAGCGCCGATATCAATATCGATTAGCTCGTCTTCCTGGTCAAAGTTAATGCAATTTTTCTCGCAGGATTCAATGCACTTGCCGCAAGCTATCGGGTTGCGACCCAAACAATCTGTAGCTGAAACCACATACGCTGATGGAACGGCTTGCGGAAATGGGATGTAGATCGCGCGACGGCTGCTCAGTCCCATTTGAAATTCATCAGGGACAACCACCGGACAGACCGCTACACAATCACCGCAAGTCGTACATTGATCTTCATCGACATACCGGGGCTTTTTTCGAATCCGCGCTTTAAAATTACCCACGTATCCG
>JASFGN010000029.1:0-10938 GCA_050123735.1 Desulfobacterales bacterium
CGACAGATGCGGCTGCGGCTCTCCTTCACGGCGATCAATTTTATGCCGCACGCTGAGGTCTCCAAAAGCCTCGATCCGCGTATCCCGCAGATGGTCCATAATCAGTGATATTTGCTCCATGCCCTTGGCGCCCAGTAACCTGATTTCGGTTAAATAGTTGTGGCAATAGCCGTAGCGGGCGTAAATTTCAGCCAGGTCATCCAGAAGCGTTTTATTTTTGCTTTTAAGCTCGGCCGCATGTTCGCCCAACCATATTGCGGCACAGGCGGCATCCTTGTCCCGGGCGTAGTTGCCCATCAGATAGCCGTGGCTTTCCTCGGTGCCTAAGATAAAATGCTCGATTTTATTGTCGGCTTCGATTTTATTCATGAGGTTGCCGATATACTTGAAGCCCACCAGCAAGTCGCCGATACATTGGACACCGTTTTCAGAAGCTATTTTTTGAATCAAAGACGTGGTGACATCGGTTTTGATGATGACATTATCCGGGTTGAGGCGGCCCTGCGCCTTATATTTTGAAATGGCATATTGGGTAAGGATGACGCCGATTTCATTGCCGCTTAAAAACCGCCAGTCCCCATTGCACTTAAGCATGACGCCGATCCGATCCGCATCCGGGTCGGTGCTGATCAACAGATCCGCATCGACTTTGCGGGCAAACGGCAGCGATTGGTCAAAGGACTCAACCACTTCCGGATTGGGTATGTTGAAGGTGACGTTTTCAAAAGCACCGCTCAAGTTGGAGGTGGCCGGGTCGAGGGTGACATCAAATCCCAGCTTTTTAAGGATTGGATAAACCGATGTTAAGCCCGTTCCATGCAAAGGAGAATAAACAATCTTTACATGGCGCTCTGCTGAAAGCGAAACCGGGCAAACGGCCGCATAATAGGCTTCGTCAATCTCAGCGCCAATGATTTCGATCAGTCCCTGTTCTCTGGCCTTGTCATAAGCCAGGGTCTTGATTTCCTTAACATTCCGGGTGACCTCATCCACCAGGTGTTGATCGTCCGGCGGTATCAGCTGGCCGCCGTACTGATCATAAACCTTTTTACCATTATCGGTCGGCAAATTATGACTGGCGCTGAACATATCGCCGGAGATCGCGTTCAGATGACGGATGGTAAACGACAGCTGGGGCGTGCTGCGGGTTGCATCATACATATACACTTTGATTCGGTTGGCGGCATATACCTCGGCGGCGGCAATGGCGAGCTTGCGGCCATCCAGATCCATGACCGGATTGGGAGACGAATCGTCGTAGATACCCTTTTGCACATATTTTCTGACATCGTATGTAAGAACGACACCCCTTTTATTAGCTTCATCCCCGAACATCTTAATCAGGTACTGCGAATGCCCCTGGGCGGATGCCTGGATGGTCCAGGTATTGATGCGGTTGGGGCCGATACCGACCAGGCCCCGGCGGCCGCCGGTGCCGAAGGGGATTACCTGGTAGAATGCGTCCAGCAGAAAGTTCCAGCGTTCATTTTGAATTAAATACTGAATCTGGTGAACATATTCGCTGAACATTTGATCGCTCAGCCAGACTTCCAGCCATTGAAGGGCGGCGTCGACATACTTTTGTGAAACATCCTGGGTGTTGAAGCCTTCTTTTGCTTTTGCCAGCAGGGTATTCGTATTCATTTCTCACAATCCTTTAATCAGCTTGTACAGTTAAGAATAGATCAGCGTGCCACATCAATCCGGCGTATTGGAGTGATGGCGTACTGGCGTATTGAAAATAGCAAACAAATGTAAATAGTTCTTTTATCATCATTGATGTGAAAATGAAATTTTCAAGACTAAATTATCCTATTGCGTTAATTTCATTGATTCAAGGTTTCCGCTTTCAGTCTGATTCTTCAAGCCACATATACTGATAGGGATCTATCTGAATTGCCGAGGGCTCCACATCTTTGCCGGTAATTAAATCAACCATTGTGCCGACTGCAGGGCCTGCGGGCAGAGAAATGGAGACCGATTCAGATGCTATATTCGTAAGGGCAACAATCGTCTGGCCATCACTGAACCGTTTGATCCCGAACACCCTTGGATCGATATTCAGAATTTCGAAATCGGCATTGGGGTGAAATGCCGGTTGTTTTTTGCGCGTATTGATTAAATCCAGGTAGGGAAAAAAGACCCGCGCGCGAAACGAATCCGGGTCCTTTAATTCTGAAATGAGCTTTTCGACCTGAAGCTTTTCGCGGTTGATGGTTCGGGCCCGGCCGGTTTGTTCGACGCCCTCTGTCCAATTACGTGAGCCCAGCAGGCTGTGGATATAAGTGGCCGGCACACCCGGCAGGACGTACTGAACGGACTGGGAAGCGAGGAATTTTTCGGCCCGGTCCGAAGCGCTATCCCCCAAAATGGCATCCACGTAGGTGATATTTAACTCATAGGGGCTATCAGAGCCGTCGGGATTTCGCTTATAGGAGACCTGGCCATTATTGGATTTTACGATCTCTATGAGTTTTTCGATTTCATCGGGTTCCAGGATGCCTTCCAGCGGGCGCACGCCGATACCGTCATGGGAGGCCGTAAAATTAAAAAACGTGTTGCTTTCAGATGCCAGTTGCAGGCTTTGGGCCCAGTCAGAAAGGATGGTGGCATCTTCGGAGACAAACGTGTAAAGCAACAACGGCGGCAGGGTAAAATTATAGACCATCTGGGCTTCATTGCGGCCGTCACCAAAGTAGCTGATATTTTCAGCATGCGGCACGTTGGTTTCGGTTAAAATGACGACGTCCGGGGCCACCCGATCGAGCACCGCCCGAAACAGCTTGACCATCTCATGGGTCCGGGGCAGGTGAATGCAGCTGGTGCCGATTTCCTTCCACAAATAAGCAATGGCATCCAGCCTTAAGATGGTCGCACCCCGATCGGCGTAAAACAACAACACATCGATCATTTGTTCGAGCACGTTGAGGCTTTGAAAATTGAAATCGATCTGATCGGCGCTGAACGTCGTCCACAGATGCACCGTTTGGCCGTCCTTTTTTTTGTACTCCGATAACAACGGCAATGATCGCGGCCGGGTCACCATGGACAGATCGGTTGCCGGATCCACTTCGATGGCAAAATCTTCAAATCCTTTTCGGCCGGCCAGGTAGTTGGCAAACCACTGCCCCTTGGCGGAGAAATGGTTGACCACATAGTCAAACATCAGCTCGAAGTCCTCACCGATGGCCGCCACATCCTGCCATGTGCCCAGAGCAGGATCGATCTTAAAAAAGTCCATGACCGAAAAGCCATCGTCGGAAGAGTAGGGGAAAAAGGGCAAAAAGTGAATGTTGGAAACTGCGCCTTTCAGGTACTGGTTGGCGAAGGCATGCAAGGTCACCAGGGGAGCTTCACCGTCCTTTTGAAGAGAGTCGCCATAGGTGATCAGTACCACGTCTTTCTGGGAAAAATAGGAAGTTTTTTTTCTCTTTTCCACACCATATTTTTCAATGATGGGCGCAATGCGCTCCAGGGCCAGCGCTGCGGTCTGTTCCCCGTATATTTTAATCAGCAGATCTTTTACCTTCTCCATAAAGCCGCTCCCTCTATTACCTGCCTATTGCTAAACATCGTTTTATCCTATTACCTTTCATGCAAAATTAGCACTCATCAGGCGCTAACCAGTTATGGGTTACCCTATTTAAAAATGCTCTAAGCCCGAAAGGCACTTCCAAGAACGTGTTCGTTCTTATATTTGACCATCTTGATCAGCTCTTCGCGTGCCGGACCCAGATATTTACGGGGATCAAACTCAGCCGGGTTTTCGGCAAACACCTTGCGGATAACTGCGGTCATGGCCAGGCGGCCGTCACTGTCGATATTGATCTTACATACGGCTGAGCCGGCCGCTTTTCGCAACTGCTCTTCAGGAATACCAACAGCATCATCCATTTTACCGCCATAAGCGTTGATCATCTTCACATATTCCGGCTCCACCGATGAGGCGCCGTGCAGCACAATCGGAAAACCCGGCACCCGCTTTTCGATCTCTTCAAGAATGTCGAAACGAAGCGGTGGAACTTCTTCGCCGGGTTTGACTTTAAACTTGTGCGCACCGTGGGAGGTGCCGATAGAGATTGCCAGGCTGTCAACCCCGGTTTTTTCAACGAATTCTTCGACTTCTTCCGGTTTGGTATAATGCGATACCGCATGGGAGACCTCGTCTTCCACCCCGGCCAGGACCCCCAGCTCGCCTTCCACGGTCACATTGTGTTCATGGGCATATTCGACCACCTGGCGGGTGAGGGCTGCATTTTCTTCAAACGGGTGGTGGGAGCCGTCGAGCATCACCGAAGAAAAGCCCGAATCGATGCAGGCTTTGGCCAGCTCGAAAGAGTTGCCATGATCCAGATGCAGGGCGATCGGGATCGCTGCACCCAATACGTTGACCATCTGAACGGCTCCCATGGCCATGTAGGGCAGAAATGTGGCGTGGGCATACGTGCGGGCACTGCCGGACACCTGTAATATGACCGGCGATCTGGATTCCGCGCACCCGATGACGATGCCCTGCAGCTGCTCCATATTGTTAAAATTATAGGCCGGGATGGCATAACCGCCTTCCATCGCTTTGGCGAACATGTCGCGGGTGTTCACCAAACCGATATCCTTGTACTTGATAACCTCAGTCATACGAAAACCTCATGGTAATAATTGGCAAATGCCTAAAGTTTAAAATGCCTAAAATGCCTAAAGTTTCGGATCAAAATCGTTTTAATTTTAGCTCATTTTAGTAGATTTTAGGCATTTTAGTTCATTTATCTGTAAGTGCCGCAACTCCGGGTAATACCTTGCCCTCCATAAATTCCAGCGATGCACCGCCGCCGGTGGATACATGCGACATTTTGTCGGTCACACCGGCCCGGTCAACCGCCGAAGCGGAATCACCGCCGCCGATGATTGTGGTCGCACCGTTGGCGGTTGCCTCTGCCAGCGCCTGTGCAATCGCAAATGTTCCTGTGGCCGTATCTTCGATTTCAAATACCCCCATGGGTCCATTCCAGACGATGGTTTTAGCTGCAGTGATTATGGAGCGAAATTTTTCAATCGATTGCGGTCCGATGTCCAGGCTGTATTTGTCGGCCGGGATCGCATCTGCGGCGACTGCTTGTAGGGTACCCACCTGGCGTCTGTCAAAATCAAAGGTATCGGAAATCATGCAGTCAATCGGTAGAATTATTTTTTCAGCGCCCTTTAACAGCAATTCTTTGGCCAGGTCGACTTTATCTTCCTCGAGCAGCGATTTTCCGATTTCTTTTCCCTGGGCCTTAAAGAAGGTATAGGCCATCCCGCCGCCGATAATGATGGTGTCCACCCGGGGCAGCAGATTGGCGATAATGTCGATCTTGCCCGATATCTTGGCACCGCCTAAAATGGCGACAAAGGGTTTGTCCGGTTTTTGCAGGGCGTCGCCCAGATAGGCGAGCTCTTTCATCATCAGGTAACCGGCAGCGCATTGATCGATATAGTGGGTGACCCCCTCGGTGGATGCATGCGCCCGGTGCGCGGTGCCAAAGGCATCATTGACGTAAACATCGCCAAGTTTGGCCAGCCGGGCGGCAAAGTCTGAATCGTTTTCGGTCTCCTGGTTGTAGTAGCGCAGGTTTTCCAGCAGGAGGATTTCGCCTTCCCCAAGTGAATCAACAGCGTTTTCAACGGCAGGCCCGATGCAGTCGTCGACAAATTTGGTCTTTCTACCGAGCAGGGCGTTGAGTACCGTTACGCAGGGCGCTAATGACATCTCGGGTACACGCTTGCCTTTGGGCCTGCCCAGATGAGACATCAAAATCAGTTTGCCGCCGTTGTTGGTGATGGTGTTGATGCTCGGCAGAGCAGCCCGGATGCGTTTGTCGTTGGCGACCCGGCCGCCTTCCAAAGGAACGTTGAAATCAACGCGCATCAGAACGCGCTTGCCCTTAACGTCTAAATCGTCAACCGTCAGCTTGTCCATACCTTTCTCCCGAAATGATATATTATTAATGGCCACAGACCCACACAGACATACACAGACAAATCTTTTCCTCGGGCGACCCGTCTACGCTCTGGCGTGCTTCGCCGGGGCAAGCCATGCCCGAGGAAAAACTGTTTGCCCTGCGGGCAACAGTTCAAATCAACATTATAAATTTAATCCGACAACCGAATTTAATCCATCCCATAAGGTTATTGGAGGATATATTTTTAATCGCGAAGCGATTGGCAGTTTTTGTTCGGCCACAGCGTAAGCGGGTCGGCCGAACAAAAGTTAGTGTGGGTCTGTGTGGGTCTGTGGCTAATTCATCATTCATTTTTTCGCCATCTCATGAACTACTCAGCCCTCAGACCTCATCACTCAGACCTCTTATGCGAATGCGGCCAGCATGCCGATCAGATCCACGACCCTGTTCGAATAGCCCCACTCATTGTCATACCAGGAAACAATGCGGGCATATCCGTCTCCCTGGGAATTTGTGGACAGGGCGTCGAAGATGCTCGAATGGGTGTTGCCGATGATATCGCTGGAGACCAGCGGCGCTTCACTGTATTCAACCACGCGTTGCATGGGGCCCGCTGCAGCCTCGCGAACAGCCGAATTGATATCATCGCGTGAAACTTTTTTACCCAGCCGAACGGCCAGATCCACAATTGATCCGTCCGGCACCGGCACGCGCATGGCCAACCCGTCCAGCTTGCCTTGCAGCTGAGGCAGCACTTTTCCAACGGCTGCAGCAGCACCGGTGGTGGTCGGTATGATGTTTTCACCGGCCGCCCGGCTGCGCCTGAAATCCTTATGCGGAACATCCGCCAGACGCTGATCGTTGGTGTAGGCGTGCACCGTGGTGATGAACCCTTCTTCGATGCCAAAGGCTTCATCCAGGATCTTGGCGATGGGTGCCAGGCAGTTGGTGGTGCAGGATGCGTTTGAAACAATGCGGTGTTCGGGTTTGAGCTCGTGGTTATTAACCCCGATCACAATGGTGGCGTCGATTTCTTCTTTGGCAGGCACCGTCAGAATCACCTTCTCCGCGCCCGCTGCCATATGTTTTTCCAGCGGTTCGCGATGGCGGAACACACCGGTGGATTCGATCACAAATTGTACGCCTAAATCCCTCCAGGGAATGTTTGCCGGATCTCGCTGCTCGGTCATCACCACCCGTTGATTGTCGACGGTCATGGCATCTGCTTCAGCGGTGACCTTTTTATCGAAGATGCCCATAACGGTGTCGTATTTGAGCAGGTAAGCCAGCTGCTCATTGTCAAACAGATCATTGATCGCTACCACCTCCATGTCTTCGCGATCGCTGATAATTCGAAATACACTGCGGCCGATGCGGCCGAAACCGTTTATGCCAACTTGAATTGCCATTATGCGGCCTCCTTGTCTATTTCCATGAACTTTTTGATTAAATCAACCACCCGGTGGGCGTATCCCCAGCCGTTGTCATACCAGGACAGGGTTTTGGAAACATTTTCTTTCTGAACCATGGTCGCCATCGAATCAAAGGTGCTGGAATAGGCACTGCGAATAATATCGCTGGAGACAATGGGATCATCTTCATAGCTCAGGATTCGGCGCCATTTGCTCGATGCGGCTGCCGTACGGATCACCTCGTTTATGGCCACCTTCGTTACTTTTTTCTCATGCCAGCATACCAGGTCCACCACCGACCCGTTGGGAACCGGTACATTCATGGAGGCACCGGTCAACCGGCCAGCCAGCTCCGGAATCAGATCGGTGACCACCTGGGCGGCGTTGGTTTCCTGGGGAATGATGTTTTCGGCGGCGGCGCGTCCGCGCCGTTTATCTTCGGAGGGGACATCTGCCAGGCGTTGCTGGTTGGTATAAGCGTGAACGGTACTCAAGAATGCGCGCTTTATACCGAAGGCTTCATTGAGAATTTTAACCACCGGTGCGGCACAATGCGCCGTGCAGGAACCATTGGAAACAATTTTGTGTTCTGCTTTGAGCCGGTCATCGTTGACGCCCATGACGACGGTTATGTCCGGAGGGGTCTTCTGAGGCACGCACAATATGACCCGTTTGGCGCCCTGCTTGAGGTGCTTTTCAAAGTCCTCCCGGGTTCGATGTTGGGCCGTGGCTTCAATGACTGTGTCTACGCCTAGATCTCCCCAGGGCACATCTCCGGGTTCTTTTTCGGAAAGCATGGGAACCTGGCGGCCGACCACATAGAGGTTTCCTTCCTTTATGCTGACCTCATCGGGAAAAGGCCCCAGAATCGTATCAAAACGCAACAGATACTCCAGGGCCTTGTGTTCGGCAATATCGCTGATGGCGGCAATTTTAATGTCTTCGCTCTGGTAAAGAATTCGAAAGAGATTTCTTCCAATTCTGCCAAAGCCCATTAAGCCGATTGTTGTTGCCATACGTCACCTCCCCTAAATATTTGGGTTCAAAGGTTCTGGGTTCAAGTTTCAAGGGTTCTGACAGCTATGCCCCAGTCCTTCGGACTCGTTTCGAACGGTTCCTGCGGTTGTTTAACTTAGTTAATATCGATAATGCTCGGCGTATAGTCCGCCGGCGGCTCAAAGCCCAGCAGCGTCAGACAGGTTGCCGCCAGGCTGCTGACCCCCAGATCTTTGTGTTTTGAAACCTTCATTTTGATGTTATCGCCGGGCGCATACACGTAGGCAAATACCGGATTGAGTGAATGGGCCGTGCGCGTTTTGGGTTTGCCGGTTTTTTCATCATAGATGACTTTGCCGGTCTTATAATCGCATTCGTACATATCATCGGAATTGCCGTGATCCGCCGACACCACCAGGATACCGCCGGCCTTTTTGACCGCCCTGACCAGCCGGGCCAGGCATAAATCGATGGTCTCAACCGCGATCTCAACGGCCTGGGGGTTGCCTGTATGCCCCACCATATCGCCGTTGGCATAATTGAGGCGGATGAAATCGTATTGGTTGCCCTGAATGGCTTCAACGACTTTGTCGGTAATCTCGGCTGCTTTCATCCAGGGTCTTTGCTCAAAGGGAACGATGTCGGATGGGACCTCGATGTAATCCTCCAGGGAGTCGTCAAACTTGCCGGAACGGTTGCCGTTAAAAAAATAGGTCACATGGCCGAATTTTTGGGTTTCACTGATGGCCAACTGGCGGATACCGGCGTTGACCAGATATTCGCCAACGGTGCGGTCGATACCCGGCGGGTTGACCAGATATTTTTTGGGGATGAGCGCATCACCATCATA
Source organism: Desulfobacterales bacterium (assembly GCA_050123735.1). Classification (GTDB taxonomy): domain Bacteria; phylum Desulfobacterota; class Desulfobacteria; order Desulfobacterales; family JAHEIW01; genus JAHEIW01. The sequence continues at coordinate 9,195 of JASFGN010000029.1, forward strand.
TTGCATCATGCCGGCATATCTGACATTCAGTTTGGGTCCCCGGGGAAATTTGTCAAATTCCGCCTCTTCAAATGCCATGCTGATCTCGATGGCCCGGTCACCGCGGAAATTGAAAAAAATAACGCAGTCATGCTCCTCAATCGGGCCCAGTGGTTTATGGTCGCGGGCAATCACGAACGGCGGCAGATCCTGATCGATGGCATCCGGGTTTTCGCGGCGCAGTGTTTCAATTGCCGCGCGGGCCGAATCGAATGTCCGGCCCTCACCCAGGACATGGGTTTTCCAACCCCGTTTGACCATGCCCCAGTTGGCCTGATAGCGGTCCATGGTGATTTGCATGCGACCGCCACCGGATGCAATCGCAAAATCAATGTCACTGTCCTTTTTAAGCTCAGCTAAAAAATCTTCAAACCGGTCGACATATTCTAAGGCCGAAGTCGGCGGCACGTCGCGCCCATCGAGCAGAATGTGTACACAGGCTTTTTTTACGCCCTGAGCTTTGGCTTCAGTCAACATGGCCTCCAGGTGATCGATATGGCTGTGCACGTTGCCGTCGGAGAAAAGGCCGATAAAATGCAGTTTGGAATCATGCTGGACCACGTTTTCGATGAATTCATTCCAGACCTCTCCTTCAAACAAGGAGCGGCTTTCGATGGCTTCGTTGACCAGGCGGGCGCCCTGGGCGAAGACGCGGCCGCAACCGATGGCGTTGTGGCCGATTTCGCTATTGCCCATATCCTTATCCGAGGGCATGCCCACGGCTGTCCCGTGGGCCTTGAGCTTTGCGGCCAGGGCATTTTGCGCCAGCCAGTCCAGGGTGGGGGTGTTGGCCCGGCTGACGATGTCGCCTTCGGAACAGGCGCCGATGCCGACCCCGTCTAAGATTGCCAGAACAACCGGTCCCTTTGGTCCTTTGAATTTTTTGGCCTTTTTTAAAGGTTCCATCGCAAATCTTTACCTTATAATTACTTTGAGGGTAAAATATTCGTATCTAAAACACAATTCTAATCAGGCTACTGTCAATTGAATATTGAAAATTGAATATTTATGGTTGTCGCTTTGCGCCGTCCTTCTTAATATAGGGATCTGCCGGAGGCAGACCTTAAATCTTCGATATTCAATAGAAAATATTCAATCGCCGAAAGGTGGCACATAAATATCTCATTCCCGTTTTTGTCTGCCTATTTCGCTTCCCTGCTTTAACCGGGTTAGCGGAATATCAGAAAAATCAGCCACACGATGATCGTCGGCGCCAACGCCCCGGCCAGGATGCCCCCCGGCGAGACCTCGTTGTTGAAATATTTTTTCAAAATCGAAACCCCGGCCGGGTTGGGGGCATTGGCAATGATCGTCAGGCCGCCGCCGGCAACCGCCCCGGCCACCACCGAATATTTCAGGCTGTCGGTAAAATCCGGCACCAGGGTACTTAAAAATGTAATCGCCGCATTGTCGTTGAAGGCCGTCAGAATGGTGGCACCGAGCATCAGCGGGACCTCGGTCAAATTGCCCAGAATGGGTGCGATCCACCAGCCCTGCACTCCGCCGTGAATAACCAGCCCGCCCAGAAAGAAACCCACCAGCAGGGCGGGCTTGAGGTCCACCCGATTCTGAAAGGGTTTGGTGACCTCGGCAAAGCCCAGGAAAAACAGCAGGCCGGGAATGAACAGCTCGGGATGGTGGGCGTTTAAAATCGTCCAGGCCATAAAAAACACATGCACAATCGTAATCCAGGCCGGTACCGGAT
>JASFGN010000030.1:0-10751 GCA_050123735.1 Desulfobacterales bacterium
GTGAGGTCGATCGAGGCAAGAGATGATGATGCTTATAGTGATTGGTAAAATAATCAAGTTCCTCACGCAAGCGATTATCGATCAGATGATCATCGATCAGATCTAAAGAAATATAAACAGCGGTTGCATATGCCGTTCCCAGAACAACACCGAAAAGACAAAAAGCAAAAATAATCCGTGAATGTAAACTATGCCGAAATCTCATCCGGCTCTACCAATCGGTATCCGACACCGTGAACGGTTTCCAGTAAGGCATGTTTGAAGGGCCTATCAATAGCACTACGCAGCGTGTATATGTGGCTGCGCAGGGCATCACTGTCTGGCGGCTCATCACCCCATAGCGCCTGCTCCAATTCTTTGCGGGTGACAACATTCGGATGCGCCTTCAACAGGATGATCAAAATTTTAAGACACGCTCGGTTCAATTCAATTTTACGTTCGGCTCGTTGCACCTGCATTTTACCGATATCAACTTCCAGGTCTGCTAGACAGAGCCGGGAAGATAGTATTTGACTGCTGCGCCGGGCCAGCACACCGATCCGGGCGGCAAGCTCTTCCAGCGCGAAAGGCTTTACCAGATAATCGTCTGCACCGGCATCAAATCCTTCCAGCTTATCTGAAAGGGTATCGCGTGCCGTCAACATTAGGACCGGTGTCTTAATACTTGCATCTTCTCTCAGCTTTCGGCAAAACGTCAACCCGTCCATACCCGGCAGCATGATATCCAAAACGATAACATCAAAATCATGCGTCACGGCCAAATGCAACCCGCCGATGCCGTCCATCGCAAAATCAAGGATATGACCCTGCTGCTCCAGATAGTCGCCGATGTTTTCGGCGATATCGGCATTATCTTCAACTACCAATATCCGCAGAGGATGATTATGGTTTTTAGCATTCAAGCGGGTATTCCCTCATCAATCAGATTCAATTTAAGGAAAGCGACAGATAATTGATAACATATCAAGGAAACAGACTGGGGAGGCTATCGATTTACCTCGCTGCCTCCCAATCGGAAATCATCTCACGTGGATGTACCTGAATAGAGTGGCCGATGGTGATCACGTAGCTTCGACATTCAGAGAGGGCAGGATGGCGCTGGATCGTATTCAGAAATTGCAATCAAGCATCATCTAAGTGAAATTCGATAAATAGATTGGCATCTTCACCGTCGATTTCCGGCCTGTTTTTCATCCAGTTTAGAATCCGACAGCCGTCAGTCGCACCGTTCGGCGCCGAGCAACTGATGTAGGGCATAGTCGGATCACCGGCAATGGATTTGTAGTATAGCATGCGCGCGCGTTTGCTGGGAAATTGCTCAAGTTCCAGGAAATGGATAATATAAATCGTGCAATCACCTTCAAACAAATCACTTTTTTCCCGTGATTCAATGATGCGCGCTTTGAAGGCGTCAAGCGCCGCCGCACTGTCTTCAGCCTCGACGATCAGGTTGAATTCGCCATGTCTTCTTTCCGATTCTTCTTCAGCCTGCTGATTGGTCACGTGCAAAAATTTCCCAAGATAAAGCATCATCCACCCTTTCTGTGTTCCAATCGGTTAACCGCGATGGCCGCCGTGTTTACGCGCAGCTGTTACCCCCTGAGCTTTACGCATCTTAAACCGATTAAATCGTTTTGTCCAGAGTCTTGCGGATTATCGTCTTAGGACGCCTTGCCACCGTCTTTGCGGTGATAATAAAATATCAATCGAGGATGATGGTTTCGCCGTGTTGCAACACGGCAAACTCTTCGGCTGGGATCTGGTTTTTTTGCAAAGCGCCGGCCAGGCGTTGCGGCGGTTCATCAAGCGGCTCATCGGTTAAGATAAACGTTCCCCAGTGTATGGCCACCGATTTTTTTGAGCGAAGATCTTTGTGGATTTGAACCGACTCTTCAGGGTTCACATGATGCTTTTTCATAAACCAGCGCGGCTCGTAGGCGCCGATGGGGATAGCTGCCAGATCAAAAGGACCCAGTTTTTCTCCGATTTCCTTAAAATGCGGCGCATACCCGGTGTCGCCCACAAAAATAAATTGAAAAGTTTTCGAATGAATCACCCAACCGGCCCATAGGGTTTTATTTTTAGAAAAAATGCTACGTTTGCTCCAGTGCTGCACCGGCACGGCGATGACCTCTAATTCTCCCTCGGGCTGGCGGTCCCACCAGTCCATTTCAATCACCTGCTCGATGCCGCGGACGGCAAACCAATTCTTTAATCCCAGCGGCACATAAAAGCGGGTTTTTTCACCACCGGGTCTCTGGTGCAGCTTTTTGATGGATTGCTCATCCAGAGAGTCATAATGGTCATGAGAAATCACAACGATATCGATGGGCGGCAGATCATCGATTGCTAAACCAAGCGGCGCAACTCTTTCGGGGCCGGCCCACTGGACCGGTGAAGTTCGTTCGGAAAAATGCGGATCGGTTAAGATATTGTAGCCCCCCATTTGTACCAGTAAGGTGGCATGCCCGATCCAGGTCACGGTGTTCTGATCCCGGTTATGGCTTAAGAAGTTTGGGTCGTTTTCCGCCAGCGGAAAGGAATAGTGTTCCGGACCCGGTATATCCATTTTGGCACGTTCGCGGCGCCACCTTAAAAAATCCGAAAACCCATTTTCTTCGTAGGCATGGGCATTTCTGAATCCGTCAGGGGTGTGATGCGGTTTTTCCACTGAAGGGGTCTGGGCGACGCAGTTCAACGCTGACAGACACAATACGCCCAGCATCAGATAGATCAACACAAAGTTCGAGTTCAACATGTTTATATTTTTCGGGTTCGCTTAGCGTTGTGTCCCAGAAATAATTTGTAAAATCGCTCGAATCAAAATGGTGTCTTGTCAGAAGTCGGCTGCGCTCATTTTACAGGACGCGCATGTTGTTTTCTGAAAGGCGATTTCTGAGACCGAACGCTTGCAATCCTTTGAGTTCGTTAACGAAAACCAAATGTGTTAAAGCTTGGCGCCACAATATTTACAAAATGTGGCATCGCGGTCATGTCCTTCGGCGCTGCACTCCGGACACGCCTGGGTAGAAACCTGGCGCTTGAAGGCCTGCGCCAGTTCAACCGTGACGATGCCGGTCGGAACGGCAATAATACCATAACCAATAATCATTATTGCCGAGGAAATCAACTGGCCCAAGATGGTCTGGGGCGAAATGTCCCCGTAACCGACCGTAGTCAGCGTCACAATTGCCCAGTAGATGCTTTTGGGTATACTGGTGAAACCGTTTTCAGGATCCTCGACCAAATAGATAAGGGCTCCGAATATGGTGACCAGCGTTAAGACGGTCATCAGGAAAACAATAATTTTACGCAGACTGGCCCGTAAAGCCTGAACAAGCAACCGGGCCTCACCCAGATACTGAACCAGTTTCAGTATTCGAAAAATGCGCAGAACCCGCAATATCCGTATGACCAGCAGATATTGGGCCCCCGGAAAAAGAATGCTCAGGTAGGTGGGCAAAATGGCCAACAGATCGACAATACCGTAAAAGCTGGTGGCATAAGCAACCGGCCGCCCAACGCTCAGCAGCCGCAACAGGTATTCGATGGTAAACAGCACCGTAAAAAGCCACTCACCGGCCAATAAAATCTGACCGTATGATCTTCGGATGGCGCTGACGCTGTCCATTAAAACCAGTACGACACTGGTCAGGATGGCCAGGATCAGCAGGACATCGAACCATTTTCCGGCCGTCGTGTCGGCTTCAAAAATGACCTCATGCATCCTCAGCCGCCAGGAGCTGCGCTCATCGGTTGCAGTCATTGCTGTTTTACCTTGTATCCATTCTTGCGCAACAGTTCGACAACGCTCTCGGGGCCGACCAAATGGCCCGCGCCGACGACAAAAAGGACGTTTTTGTTCTGGCGCGTGGCCTGTTCAACTTCTGTTACCCACTTTAGATTGCGTTGAATCAGCAGACGATCGTTCAGATCCGGATAATCTTTAAAGCTTTTGTGAAGCAGCTCATGCAGTTTATCCGCATTGCCGGATTTCCAACTGTCCACCAGATCACCCGCCAGTTCGCCGATCAGTTCCAGATCCGCGAGGGTCTGTTTTAAAAAGTCGTTTTGATCTTTGTCGGCCATGTTGCCCAGCAGATCGATCTGGTACTCGGGGGGCTCAAGGTATCCGATTTCTTTGCCGCCACTCTGGGCCTTGCCAAAAAAATAAACATCGATGCCATATTGAGGATTGTACCCCAGGCGCTGCAATTCCAGCGTTGTCAGGGTCAGGGCCACAAACCAGGGCTTGAACTGCGAAAAGGCTTCCAGCGGCAATCCGAGCGCGCTCATTTTTTTCTCAAGCTGTTTTCGCGTGTCGCCCGCAATGTTCTCAAAAAGGTTCTGCCCGGCGGGATACATCCCCATTTCAAGCATTTTGGCCTGCATGACCGGATCTTGCATAGCCGCAATGTCGGTCTCAAAGATAATGCGCTCGCTGGAGGCATAGGCCTTTTCGATGGCAGGATCCAGGGGATAGGTTTCCGGCTTGAGGACATGTATGGAGCCCAGCAAATATATTTTATTGGATTGGGTTTGAATCGACCACAGACAATTTTGGGTGCTCTGCTCAACTGTGACTGTCTTGGCCGGCAGCTCTGAAATCGTCGCCCAAAAGGCACCCAGCAGAACAAAGACAAAAAAAGCAAAGCGAAGCCCGAATTTTAAAAAGTGTCGATTTGGCATAAAAAGTCCTTTCCAAAAAAGATGATTTAATCAGCAAAAGACGCTATGTCCAGTTGAGGTGGATCCGGATCAATGGTTTTTAGCTTATTCAGAAGCGTTTCTGGGTTAGCCATAAACGTCAGGCAATGGCGGTGCTGCAGCAGAAGTGCAAGGGCCTTGGCCGCCAGGCTCTGGGCCGCCTGCTGGTGTTTCTGCTCCAAATGGATGTAAACACCGGCAGCTTTGATCAGACCTTTTAATGCCTGCCGCTTGTCTCCGGTTGCAGATTTCCAGATGGCTTCCAGATGGTCATGAAACTCGAAGAAAAGGCCCTGGTTCCAGATAATCAGCGCCTGCTGCAAGGGGTCATTGACATTGCCGCTGCGGATGGCATTGAAGACATGCCGATACCGTCGAAGACGCGTATCGATATAGGTAGAATGTATCGATGACAGATTTTGCTCCCGCCAGCGTTGGGCGGTGGGCCCAACCCCATCCGGATTCTTGGCGTCTAAAGCCGCGACAAAGGCCTCGGACAAAGCGTTTCGCATATCCCGTGCGGTGCGATCTGTAAACGGATCAAACCGTTCCCGGGTTTTTGATGTGTTTTTTTGTTCGATCATCAGCTTTTAAAACTGTCGGGAGCGGGCTTCGACGAGCCGTTCGGCCCTGAGCTCACGGCCGAAGGGCTCAGTCGAGTCGCATCTTGCCGCGATATTCGAGCATAGGATTTTATCTTTATTGCCATTTTTGCAAGATCTGATTGACCATTTTTCCATCCGCCTGTTTGCCGAAATGCTTCATGATGGTGCCCATGGCCTGCATTTTGTTTTTGTAGTCAGAGAAATCAATGTTGTCTTTAATCCAGGCAATGATTTCTTCGCGGCTCGCCATGCGGGGCAAATACAGTTGAAGCGTGCGCAGATATTCAGAAGTTTCTTCCTGTTTAGCTTCCAGCACCATTCGCTCCGATTTGGCCAGTCCCTGAATGATGCCGATGATATCATCATCGGTAATTTCTTCAGCCGTTTTGAGCCGGGTGGATTTCTTTCCGCTTTCCAGGGTAATGGGAACGGTTAATTTCGGAAATTCAGCCATAATTTGCCGGATGGTGCTGCGCGCTGCGACGTCCTTTTGTAGCATGGATTGCTTCAGGTCTGCTTTGAGTTTGCCCAGCAAGGGCGTTTGCATATCCGGATTCCATCCGTAGGTTTCATTGGGGGTATCGCTCATGGATCTCTCCTATAGCTTACAGTTGATATAAAAAGATTTTTACATACAACCACGAAAACACGAAAGCAGTAAAGCACGAAATTAATTTAACCCCTGTGTATAACTTATTCTATAAATTTTGGGGGCAGCGGTGGGTCGGCTTCAATGGCCTTTCCGGGCAAGATGATCAGCGTCGAAGTCCCATGAGCTAAAACCTTACCCTTTTGATCGGCAACCTTTGCTTCAGCATAACCGAGTGTTCGACCGACTTTGATCTGACGACCGCTGGCAATCAATTTACCGGTTACGGCGGGCGCAAGATAGTTTAGCTTCAAATCAACGGTGGTAATGCCGACATCCGGATCCTCAATCCCGTAATAAACCGACCAGAAAGCGGCCGCATCGATGATCGAGGCGAACACACCCCCATGCACCACGCCAAATGGCTGTAAATGCTTCCGGGCCAGCTCTATTTCAAGAGATGCGTACCCGACACCGACATCAACCAGCTTCATTGACAGTAGATCAAAATAAGGACAAATATTTACAATCTCATTGATTCGCTTTATGTATTCGGGATTGGGTTTCTTCATTATTGAATTCGCTCATAAATATAGAAATCGTAGGGTTCGATGCCGGTTGCCGTAATCGTTTTGGATTCGATCACTTGAAATTGAGTCGATGGAATCTCCGGAAAAAAGGTATCGCCGTCGATGTCTCGGGGTATCACCGTCAAGTATATACGCTCGGTCACGGCAAATGCTGCCTGATACAGCTGGCCGCCTCCGATAATAAAGGCTTCATCTTCTTCGGGAGGGCAGCTTTTTAAGGCCTGTGAAAGATCATGAACGACAAGGCACCCTTTGGCAACATAGTCCGGTTGGCGCGTGACAATGATATTGGTTCTTTCCGGAAGCGGGCATTTGAGAGATTCGAATGTTTTTCTTCCCATAATGACCGCATGGCCGAGGGTGATTTTTTTGAAAATCTTCTGCTCCCCCGGTATTGTCCAGGGGATATCACCCTTTCGGCCAATCACCCGATTTTTGGCCATCGCCGCAATCAGCGAGATTCTCATGGTCGACCTCTCCAAAAGCAATTATATTTTAGGAAGTATGTTCATCCATAACACCTGTTGCTGGAGTAATGGAGTATGAGAGTACTGGAGTATGAATAACGGGATCACTAAATTTTATCCGGCTTTCTTAGATAATTGTTTCCGTTTAAGAGACGACTTTATGGAAAACCCGTTTCAAAAGCATTAAAACTATGTATGAAAATTGAACCTCGCTTAACAGCTGCCTCCGTAAGGATTAAATTGAATAAAATGAATTTGTTTCCATTTCAGAGATGAGAGGTTTTTTCGATGAGCAAGGCCGCACAGGGATTTTAGCTTTTGGCGTACTTTGTTGTACGTCAAAAGCCAAAATCCGTGGAGAACACAGCTCATCGGAAAAAGATCCAAATCTGAAATGGAAACTAGATGAAGCCGCCGTTGACATGGATGGTCTGCCCCGTAATCCAGCGGGCGTCATCGCTGACTAAAAACGCCACAGCGTCCGCTATATCCTCATCCTCACCGATGCGACCCAGCGCGGCCATCTGTGCCATCTGCTGAATCTGCTCACCTGATTTGCCATCACGGAAAAGTTCGGTATCCACCGGGCCAGGAGCAACTGCGTTGACAGTAATATGACGTCCGCCCAGTTCTTTTGCCAGCACCCGGGTGATCTGATCGACGGCGCCCTTGCTGGCAGCATAGATGGAATAGCCGGGCAACATCATGCGCGTCACGGCCGATGAAATATTGACAATCCTGCCGCCAGCAGAAAGTTGGCGAGCGGCCAGTTGACATGCAAAGAATGTCCCCTTCACATTGATGGCAAACAGACGATCATATTCGGCCTCATCGATGTCAGCAACATTTTTGCTGATGCGGATACCGGCGTTATTGATTAAAATATCGATCCGGCCAAAGTGTTCAATGGTCTGATCGAAAAGCCTATGAATATCTTCAAGTTTTGAGACATCCGCCTGTAGAGCAATGGCGTCACCGCCGCCAGCTTTAATTTCAGCTGCAGTTTCTGCAGCACTGTTAGCGTTGCTGATATAGTTGACCGCAACAGCTGCACCATCGAGACTCAATCGTCGGGCGATCGCCCGCCCGATCCCGCGGGAGGCGCCGGTCACCAGCGCGATCTTGCCGGACAGGTTCTGGGTACCCAAATGTTTCTCCTTTCAGTAATGATCTGCGGTGTCAGCGTCAATGATTTGAATCATGGTTTATCGGTTATTGAGGCGCAAAGCCCATAAAAATAAATGATTTCATTAACTTGTCTTAGCCTTAAGCTTTGAGCTTTCAGCCTTGAGCGCTTAACCCGATCCATCTCTGGCGGTAATGGAGAATCTGAGGCATCCTTCAAGCGGTTAAGTGTCTGAACAGCTTTAAATAATCTTCTTTTGACATGGGCCGCGGATTATCGATATTACTGCCGTTTTTAAAAGAATTGGCTGCCAGCTCTTCCAGATCGCTTTCCTGAACACCCAGTGTTCCAAACTCCGGAAGCCGGACATCTGCAGCCAGTTGCTTTACGGCCATGACCGCCTGGCGGGCGCCTTCATCGATATTCTCATATGTCAATCCCATGGCGACGGCAATCCGCGCATATTGCGCTTTGCAGTATTCCATGTTGTATTCCATCACAGCCGGCAATACGACCGCATTACAGACACCGTGTGCGGCGTCATATTTTCCGCCGAGTGCTTCGGCCACGCAATGAACGGCTGCAACATCCGAATGGCTGAAGGCAATTCCGGCCAGCACGCTGCCCAGCAACATTCCTGCCCTGGCTTCCAGATTGTCACCATCGGCTACAGCACTTTTGAGATAGGCGGCAATCAACTCGATCGCATACAGGGCGGCGGCATCCGCCAAAGGTTCGGAGGCCCTGGCTGTAAAGGCTTCGATGGCATGCGTCAAGGCATCCATGCCGGTCGACGCAGTTAACGCCGGCGGCATGGTCAGCGTCATCTCCGGGTCAACCAGCGCAACCCGTGGCGCAATTTTAGGATCTTTAATGCTGAATTTGAATTTCTCGCTGGAATCGGTAATCACCGAGCTGAAGGTCACCTCGCTGCCGGTTCCGGCGGTTGTCGGGATGGCAATCAACGGCAACACGTCGGGACCTATTTTGCCGGGGCCTTCATAATCGCGGACAGCCCCGCCCTGGCGGGCCACCACTGCAATAGCCTTGGCACAATCAATCGGGCTGCCGCCCCCAACAGCCACCAGGCAATCTGTGCCGAAGCGCATGGCAGTTTCAGTGCCCTCTTCGACATTGTAATCTTTGGGGTTGGGTTCAACGCGATCAAATACGTCCCAATTCAGCTGATGGGCATCCAGCACATCAGTTACCCGCTTCAGAAGGCCTGAATGCAGGACACCCTCATCGGTAACCAGCAACAGGTTCCTGAATTTTTCATTTTTAATCACATCGACCAGGCCTTTGGCAGCGCCGACGCCGTATTCTATTTTGGTGGGCAACTCAAAGCTGAAACTGTTCAACAAATTCATGGTCAACCTTTCTTTCGGAGCTTTTTATTCTGTTAGTGTATAGGCATATCATGGCACTTAATTTTCAGGCTTCTGGCTTCTTGGTCACGCCTCGGCTGAACTCGTCGCAGGCCGGCTCCTGGCCAGCAGCCAGAAGCGAGGAGCCAGCGGCCACTGATTTGAACCGCTAAACCCTGAACCTCTGAACCTTGAACCTGTTGTTTGATGCCCAAAGCAGTATCATTTTATAAGCCAAAATGGTATATATGGCAACAGGGCGATTTTTAAACTTGAGCCGAATGCGAGGGAGTAACCTTGACAGAAAAGCAAACGGATCGGCAAAAAGATACGCCGGGTATCGCAAACAGAGAGCATGTTGTGCGCAAGGTCACATGGATCGGGCTTTTCATAAATTTATTTCTAGCCGCTCTTAAATTCGCAGCCGGCATTTTTGGAAAAAGTCAGGCACTGATTGCCGATGCCATTCATACGCTGACCGACCTGACAACCGATGCTGCTGTGATTGCAGGTTCGCATTACTGGGAACGACCACCGGATGATGATCACCCGTATGGTCATAAGCGTGTGGAAACCCTGGTGACCGCTTTTATCGGCATCATGCTGGCGGCAGCCGGCATCGGTATCGGCTGGAAGGCTATTTCAACCCTGCATTATAAAGATGCCTCTGCTCCGGGCTGGATTGCCGTCCTGGCAGCACTGGCCTCAATCATCTGCAAAGAGGCTATCTACCGGTGGACAGCTCGAACCGGCAGACGCCTCAAAAGCGCTGCTTTAGCAGCCAATGCCTGGCATCATCGGACCGATGCCTTGAGTTCGCTTCCGGTATTGATTGCCGTTGCAGGTGCCCGATTATTTCCGTCCTGGTCGTTTCTTGACCACGTTGGTGCAGCGGTGGTTTCAATTTTTATCATTCATGCATCTTTTAAAATCATGTGGCCGGCACTCAGTGAATTGATTGACGCGGGCGTACCGTCAGAGACGCGCAAAAAGATCCGTGAGATCGCCCACCATAACGAAAATGTCCAGCAGGTTCATGATATCAGAACCCGGTACATCAGCAACAGCATTCAGGTGGATTTGCATATTGTCGTTCAAGGATCGTTAACCGTGCGACAGGGCCATGATATTGCCGATGATGTCAGGTGTCGAATCATTGCAGATATTCCGGAAATATTGGATGTCATCGTCCATGTGGATCCGCCGGAAAAGGCGCTTCCGGAACAGGAATTGCAATAAAAATCCAGTTGAAAGTAGGCGCATAAAATCATATCCTAATCACCAGAATCTTGCATCAAAA
>JASFGN010000031.1:0-10750 GCA_050123735.1 Desulfobacterales bacterium
CGGCATGGGCTGCACCCGCTTCGGCGAGCGCTGGGATGTAGGCGCCGAAGAATTAATGGTCGAAGCCTTTCAGGAATGTCTGGATGATGCCGGCATCGAGAAAAAGGATATCGGGGCCGCCTGGCTGGGCACCTGCTTTGACAGTATCAACGTCGGCAAAAGCGCTTTGCCCATGTCTTTAACGCTGCGGCTGCCGATGATTCCGGTCACCCGGGTGGAAAATTTCTGCGCCACCGGCACCGAAGCGTTCCGGGGCGCCTGTTATGCCGTCGCCTCCGGCGCCTACGATATCTGCCTGGCCCTGGGGGTGGAAAAGCTAAAAGACACCGGCTACGGGGGGTTGCCCAGTTTCGTGGGCTCGGATTCCGGGAGCCTGATCTGGCAGTGGTTTCCCAACATGACCGCTCCGGGTGCTTTTGCCCAGCTGGCCAGCGCCTATGCCGCCAAGTATAAGGTACCCGATGCGGACCTCAAACGCGCCATGGCACATGTGTCGGCCAAAAGTCATGCCAATGCAGTTTCGAATCCCAAAGCTCATCTGCGCAAGGCGCTGAGCGAAGACCAGGTGATGGCCGCCCCGATTATCGCACACCCTTTAGGCCTGTATGATTGCTGCGGGGTCAGCGATGGTGCTGCCTGTGCCATTGTGACCACGCCGGAGATGGCCAAAAAGCTCGGCAAGAAAAATATCGTGACCGTCAAGGCGCTACAGCTGGCGCTGAGCAGCGGAGAAGAAATGGGCTACAATGACTGGGACGGTGACCATTTTATCACCACCAGCAAATGCAGCGTTGAGGCCTACAAAGAGGCCGGCATCAACGATCCGCGCAAAGATATCGACATGATGGAGGTCCATGATTGTTTTTCGATCACCGAGCTGGTGACGATGGAAGATCTTCATATTTCTGAAAGAGGGCAGGCCTACAAAGACGTGATGGACGGGTTTTACGACCGGGACGGGACGATCCCCTGTCAGGTGGATGGCGGGCTGAAGTGTTTCGGCCATCCCATCGGGGCCTCCGGGCTGCGGATGCTATATGAGCTGTATTTGCAATTCCACGGCCGGGCCGGCGAGCGTCAGCTCGAGAATCCCCGCTATGGGCTGACCCACAACCTGGGCGGTTTTCCGGCTATGAATGTGTGCAGTGTATCCATCATCGGAACTTATAGATGACGGCAGGCACAGGGCGCAAGACGCAAGGCTCAAGGCGTCGGGTCTGATCAAATCCTCGAGCCGTATACCGTGCGCCCTATGCCTTTCCCAAAAAGAGCTAACATATGGAGATGCTACAATATACCGAAAAACACCTGGATTTTAGGCAACGCTTGCGGGATTTTCTGGCCGGAGAGGTGACACCCCATTCGGATCAATGGGAAAAAGACGGGATCGTACCCAAAACTGCCTGGCAAAAAATGGGTCGGGCCGGCTTTCTGTGCACCGAAGTCTCTCCCGATTATGGCGGCATCGGCGGAGATTTTTTATATTCGGTGATCGTCACTGAAGAGATTTCGCGAACCTATCAAAACGGACTGGTAGCGCCTCTGCACAGCGATATCGTCGTTCCATACATTACAGCCTACGCGTCGCCGGAATTGAAGAAAAAATATTTACCCGGTTGCGTCTCCGGAGACATCGTCACAGCGGTGGCCATGACCGAGCCGGATGCCGGCAGCGACCTGGCAGGGATCAAAACCGCCGCGGTCGAAGAAGGAGACAAGGTGGTTCTCAACGGCTCCAAAACTTTTATATCCAACGGCATCATCGCCGACCTGATCGTGCTGGCTGCCAGAGACCCTGAGATCGAGGACCCCTACCAGGCCATTTCGCTGTATCTGGTCGAATCCGGCACGCCGGGCTTTGAAAAGGGACGTCGTTTGAAAAAGATGGGGCTGTGGAGCCAGGATACCGCCGAGCTCTTTTTTTCCAAATGCCGCATCCCCAAAACCAACCGTCTGGGAAAAAAAGGCGACGGATTCTCGATGCTCATGGAAAAACTGCAACAGGAACGCCTGGTGTGCGCCATCTGGGCGGTTGCCGGCGCCGAGCGTATCCTGGAGTGGATCATGGCGCATTGCAAGGACACGCAGGTTTCGGGGAAACCCGTGTCGAAATCCCAGGCCGTTCAATTTGGCCTGATCGAAATGGCCACAGAAGTCAAACTGGGCCGCACATTTGTCGATAAGCTCATTATGGACCATATCGAGGGCCTTAATGTGGTGGTTGAAACCTCCATGGCCAAATACTGGACCACGGACATGGTCAAACGGGTTGCCGATCGTGCGCTTGACTATTGCGGCAGGTTCGGGATGCTGGAAGCCTGTCCGATTGCGCGTGCCTGGCGCGATGTGAGGGTGATGTCGATCTTTGCGGGGACCAATGAGATTATGAAGTCCATCGCGGCCAAGTTCCTCGGCCTCTAAAACGGGTTTCCTAAGCATTATCTCTTGCCCGATAGCTGTGTTATTCGTCGTCAAGGCTCGCTTGCGTACTACTTGTACGCGGCACTCCCTATCCTCCTCATAGCCTTGCTATCGAACAAGATCTAGCCCTTATGAAACCCGTTTAACCATTTGATTTGGAGCAACCAAACGAAAAATTCCTGACACGCATATAAAATGACAAGAGATGATAAAACCTTTGAGGGACCGGATGGGCCGTTTCACTATATCGACTGGGGTGGCAGCGGGCCGGTGGCGCATTTTGCGCATGCCACCGGGTTATGTGCCGGTACCTATTCACCCCTGGCTGAAAGGCTGAGGCCGCACCTGAAGATTTTGGGCATGGACGATAGAGGGCACGGCAGAACGCGGGCGCCGGCGGATCCGCAAACGCTGAAAAACTGGGATATTTTTGTCGATGATCTGGAGCGTTTTGTTGAAAGTTTGGGCAAGCCCGTGATTGCAATGGGGCACTCCCGCGGGGCCACCGTCAGTTTGATGTTGGCTGTCAAACGGCCTGATTTGATTCGTGCGCTGGTGCTTATCGATCCAACGATCCTGCCATTTTCCTGGATGTGGTGGTGGTATCTGGCGAAATTAACCGGATTGGCCCGGTTTGTGCCCATTGTGGCCACGGCGGCGAAGCGAAAAAATGTCTGGTCCGACCGGGATAACATCCTGCAAGCCTACCGCGGCAAGACCGTTTTCCAGAGCTGGCAGGATGGGTTTCTGGAGGCGTATATCCGGGAGGGCACCGTAAATTCCGATGATGGAAAGATCCGGTTATGCTGCCATCCTTCCTGGGAGTCAAGGTGCTTTGCCGTCTGCCCGCATGACATCTGGCGCTCCATCCCGCGGCTGCAGAAACCGGCGCTCGTTGTATACGGTGCCGAATCCGACACCTTTTTACGGTCTGCCGCCAGAAGATTCAAAGACAGCGTTCCGGGGGCTGTTTTCCGGCGTTTTAAGGCAACCGGTCACTTCGTGCCCATGGAGCGGCCGGCTGAAACCGTAGAAGCGATAGTTGATTTTCTCGAAAATGAAACCATCTTGTAATATACAGGAAAGGACGAATACATTGAGCGCAAACATCAGCCGCAGAGAATTTCTAAAGTACTCCGGAGCTGCCGGGAGTGCTCTGTTATTCGGTCTGCATGGAGATGAGGTGATGGCAAATCAGATGAGTCGCGTGGCATTCGTAAAGACTGAAGATCGGAAGTCCGGGGTTTCTCAATCGATAAAAACGCTGGGTATCAATCCGGTCAGGAATAAAGATGTTCTGATCAAACCTAATTTCAATACCGCCGATCGGGCGCCCGGGTCGACCCATAATGATACCCTGGTGGCCCTGGTCGAAGACGTCTGGCAGATGGGAGCCAAATCCATCCGCCTGGGTGAGCGCAGTTATCCGCCCACCCGATCGGTCATGGAACAGAAGGGTATCCTGCCGCTCATGCAGGAGCGGGATGTCAAGATTATCGATTTTGATGCGCTTGACAAAAAAGATTGGGTGAAGGTTAACCCCAAAGCGTCGCATTGGCAGGATGGTTTCAGAGTTGCGCGCCCTATCCTCGAGGCCGAATGCCTGATTTCCACCTGTTGCCTGAAAACCCACCAGTACGGCGGCGTATTTACGATGTCTCTTAAACTGCATGTCGGCGTCGTCCCCACCGAGCGGCATGGTTTTACCTATATGAGCGAGCTGCACCAATCACCCCACCAGCGCAAGCTGATCGCCGAGATCAATGCGCCCTTTACCCCCGATTTGATCGTACTGGACGGCATCGATGTGTTTGTCGACGGAGGGCCGATGACCGGCAAACGCGCCAAAGGCAGCATATTTCTGGCCGCCACCGATCGCGTGGCCATCGATGCCGTCGGCCTGGCGATATTGAAGTCGCTGGGCAGCAACGCGCAAATTATGAATACCAAGATTTACGAGCAGGAACAAATTGCCCGGGCCGCTGAAATCGGTTTGGGCGCGAGATCACCTTCAGAGATCGAGGTCGTTGCCGCCAGCAAGGAGAGTCATAGCTATCGGGACAGCGTCGTTGAAATCTTGAACAGAGGCTAATCTCATCTGACATATGATCCTCAGACGGCGCTTTTTATCCGGTTTCAATCATAAAGGCATCGACCACCACGTTAAAATCAACCTTGGCAGAAGCCTCTATCATGAGCTGCGAATCGGGTGCCTTGTTGATGACATTGGAGCCGTTGGCTCAGATCATCTCAATCCTCGAATGTCCGGCCGCCACAATATACCAGCAGCAAGTTCAGAATTAACATTGAAAATCTTACATTGACATTATGATTTTCAAGTATTATGATAAATTTATGATTTCCAGACCGAAAGCACTCCGCCGCATTGAAAGCGCCTTTCGTGTTCACCCTATCGCAGCGCTTCTCGGTCCTCGCCAGTGCGGCAAAACAACGCTGGCACGGATGATCGCGGAGCGGGAGCCGTGTACCTATTTTGACCTTGAAAATCCCGTCGATAACCGTCGTCTAACAGCGCCCATGCAGACGCTGGAAGGACTTACCGACCTTGTCGTCATTGATGAAGTTCAACGACGACCTGACCTATTCGAACTGCTCAGGGTTCTCGTTGATCGTCCCCGAAATGCCGCCCGTTTTCTCCTGCTCGGTTCGGCTTCACCCCAGTTGGTCAAGGGCGTCTCTGAATCCCTTGCAGGGCGTCTCGGGTTTATAGATTTATCCGGATTCAATCTTAGTGAGGTGGGTGATGAACACCAGGTGGCCCTCTGGATACGAGGTGGGTTTCCAAGGTCTTTTTTAGCAGATGATGATGCTGCGAGCGTTTCATGGCGCAAAGACTTTGTGCGCACTTTTCTTGAGCGGGACATACCTCAACTTGGTATCACAATTCCATCTGAAACCCTCAGAAGATTCTGGACAATGGTCGCACATTATCACGGGCAAGTGTGGAACGCGGCCGATTTTGCCAGATCGCTGGGCACTTCAGAAAATACAGCCCGTCGCTATCTGGACATTCTCGCCGGCGCTTACATGCTACGCGTGCTTCCTCCCTGGTTCGAAAATATCCGCAAACGACAGGTCAAAGCACCAAAAGTCTACATTCGGGACAGCGGGATCTTACACAGCCTGCTCCAGCTGAATTCTCTAGCTGATCTGCAAGGACACCCGAAGATCGGTGCATCCTGGGAGGGTTTTGTAATTGAGCATGTGATCAGTGTATTTGAAACCAGGGATGCCTACTTCTGGTCAACTCACGCCGGTGCCGAACTGGACCTGCTGGTGATGACAAGAGGCAGGCGCTATGGATTTGAATTTAAATACGCGGATGCACCCGGCCGGACCCGCTCCATGCACAGCGCCATCAAAGATTTGCAGCTGGAGCATCTGTGGGTGGTCTATCCGGGTACACAGGAATATGCTCTTCACGAAAAGATCTCCGTCATTCCCATGAAAACTGTTGCATACCTATTGAAAAAACTGCAGTAATCAGGTTCAGCCGTGAATGTGAATGTGGAATGCTTGCCGGACCAAATGAACAGCTTTGCCTGGCATCAAAGACCACAATCAACTGTCAGAAAGATAACTTAGTCCGACAATAGATACACACGGAACCGATCCGCAAGTTTTTAATTGCCTGGTGATGAAATTTATCATATTAAAGACGGATTACAGGTATCAAAGAAGCCAACATTAATATAGCGATTGTCAAAAAAACGTTCCGTTTGCGGAAGGTTTTTTTGCTACAACCGCTTATGCCGCCATTCTTTTATTCGGAACGTATTTATGACAAGCGGTATAACCCGTCCGGAGAGAGCCCGTGAATGAATTATTAATTTCAGCTGAAACCATATTAGACGGCCTGAGCGAAGGTGTGTATGTATGTGACCGCAATCGGCGCATCGTCTTCTGGAGTAAATCGTCAGAGCGCATCACCGGTTGGAGTTCAGAAGATGTTCTCGGGCGCGCCTGTCATGAGGACATCCTCTGCCATGAGGATAAGGACGGCCACCGCCTGTGCGGCAAGGAGTATTGTCCTTTGCACCGCTCCATGATCACCGGCGTCACTACAACGACCCCCATCATCGTTTTTGCCCAAGCCAAAGACGGCCGCCGCATTCCCATGCAGGTGACCACCGCGCCGCTTTATGACAAGACCGGCGAAGTGGTCGGCGGCATTGAAACCTTTCGCGATGTCTCGCCCATGCTGGTGGACCTCGAGCGTGCCAAGCGCATCCAGACCCAGAGCCTGGAACACGAACTGCCGGAAGATCCCCGGATGCGCTTTGCCACCTTTTATATGGCCCATGACATCGTGGGGGGCGATTATTATGCGGTCAAAGCGCTGAATGCAGACCGCTACGCCTTTTTGCTGGCCGATATGGAGGGCCACGGGGTGGCCGCTGCGCTGTACACCATGCATCTGGGTATGCTGTGGCAGCGCCATTATGCGCTTCTGGAAAATCCGGCCGAATTTGCCGCCACGATCAACAAAGAGCTGGTACGCGTTTTTGGGGACATCAACACTTTTGCCGCAGCTACCTGCGGGGTCATCGACGCCCGTAATGCCAGCCTGTGTTTTGCCGGTGCCGGAGGCCCGCCACCGCTAATCGTCGATGCCGGAGGGAATTTTAAAAAGCTCCCATCTTCGGGCCTGCCATTCGGGTTTACCGACGATATCCCTGAAGCGGCCGCGTATCAGGCGCAGACCGTTCCGCTGGCGGCCGGTGACGCGATCCTGATGTTCAGCGACGGCGCCTTCGAGATCCATAATGCCGCTGAACTGATACTGGGTGTTGACGGATTCATCAACATCCTCAAAGACCTCAACTATCCCCGGGAGCCCCTCAATATGGCCGCTCTGGAAGAGGCGCTGCTAAAGTTTTCAAATGATATCCGCCTGCAGGATGATATCACCATTATTGAAGCCCGATATTTGCCATAGTTTTAGATTCAACTTGCGAGTGTGGAATTTTTGGACAGTGATTATTGGATTCGGATTGGATGTGCCAATGATCGGTATGAAGCGTATAGGTATTCTACTTCTGCAGATGGTGAGAAAAAATGGATGGGCCGGGTTGCTGAGTGTCTTTTTTTTCTTCGCAGCGCAGACTTCATTTGCACAGAGCGTTCGTGTGGGCCCCGATGGTCAATTTTCCGAACAAACCCTCAAGCTGCCGTACGCATTTTACAACGAAAATTTCGGGTTTGCCGGCGGATTCGTATACGGCAAAGTCGGCAAACCCCAGAAGCAGGCTCTCTTGCTGGCCACGGGCATCGTAGGCACCAAGGGGGGAATGGGCTTTCTGGTGGGTCGCGATATCCAGATGCCGCTGATCGATCGCCTGTTTCTGGATCCGATCGTGTCGGTGGGCTATTTCTCTGACAATGAATCTTATATCGACGGCAATCCTGATTTCCCGAACGAACGCGCCGGCAGCAACGACTCCGATGAGGATAACTTTGTAGAAGGTGACGGCTGGGACAATTTTTTCCGGCTCAAGTTCAAATATCTGCTGCCAATCGGCAACGGCCGCGACGAGATCATCTCCACCGTCAAAATCAAGGATGGGCTCCCATTATCCGAACCCAAAGGAGGGACCTCCTTGAATCCATTCAAAAGCGGCCGCAGCTATCTTGAAATGCGCCCCTTTTACCGCTCCCAGGAGATAGACGGTGATGATGTTGATGAAACCGTAAAGACCAACGGCATTGATTTTTCGTTGTTCTGGGACAACCGTGATTTTGACGCCAACCCATCCAGGGGCTTTAGCTTCCGCGGCAAATTGTCGCGCGATTTTGGCTGGTTTAACAGCTCGGATTCATGGACCAACGTGGAGGGCGAGCTGGACGTCTACTTCCCGTTCAAAATGGGTGACTGGCTGCGGCGGGGCGTTCTGGCCCTTAACCATTGGACATCGTATTCACCGACCTGGGACGTTGAATCAGATGGGGCGATCCGCAACCGCCCGCCGGCTTACACCGGCTCAACACTGGGCGGCCTCTGGCGCATGCGCGGCTATCCGTCCCAGCGCTTCAACGACAGGGCCGCTACCTATTACGCCGCCGAGCTGCGCTTGATTCCCGAGTGGAATCCCTTTGACAAATGGCCGCGCATTCAAAAATATTTGGGAATCGAATGGCTGCAGTTTGTGCCCTTCGGGGAACTCGGTCGCGTGGCCGAAGATTGGAATTTTTCAGACTTGCATTCGGACATGAAATGGTGCGCCGGTTTCGGTGTCCGCGCCTGGGCCCAGGGTATCGTGATCCGCATCGACACGGCCTACTCCGAAGAGGGCATCGGCCTTCAGATGATGATCGCCCAGCCGTTTCAATTCTAATAAGTCCTTTATCCGCATGACATGTATATTACGGATTAAACATGTTCTGGGCTCGATACCGCAGCACAATTGAACGCCTCCGATCTGATTTCAAAGCGGCAATTGCCTTTGAATTCTGGGCGACCTTGATCTTGACGGTATCCATTGTACCGGCATCCGGCTGGTTGCTCAACCGGCTGGTGGCTGCCAGCGGCCAATTTGCGGTCTCGGATAACGACCTGATTGCCTTTTTCCTCTCAACCCCGGGCATCCTTTTCCTCATTTTCAGCGTGGGTTTCGTCCTGGCTTTCTGGTTTGCAGAGCAGGTGGGATTGTTGATAATCTCTATCAGGGCCTCCTTCACTAAAAAAATTGCTGTCAGCCAGGTTTTATGGGAACAAATAGCGCATTTTCCGGCACTGGTTCGTCTCGGATTGCTACAGGCTACCGGCTTTTTAGTGGCCAGCATCCCTTTTGTTCTGGGCATCGGGCTGGTTTACTGGTTGCTGCTGACCGAATTCGATCTATACTTTTATATTAACGTTAAGCCGTTAAGCTTTTGGATAGCTTTGATAATTGCCGGGGCGATATCAGCGATCTACTTTCTGCTGTCCGGCTGGTTGTATGTGCGATGGCTGTTTTCCATTCCGATCCTTGTTTTTGAAGATACCTCGCCCATTGGGGCCTTGAAAAAAAGCTGGCAGCAGACCCGGGGACGCTTCTGGCAATTGACCCTTCCATTGGCGATCTGGTGGGTGGTTTTACTGACATCGTCTTTTGCCACGACCTGGCTAGTCAGAGCTGCTGCCGCTCAGCTACTCGATCATACCGGCCTGACCCTGAAAACCGTTCTTCCGATTGTGCTGATAACCCTGGCGCTGATGACCTTCCTGGATATCGTCTGGTTGATTATCGCCAAAATCGTGCATGTCATGCTCATGGCCGATTTTTATCTTGAGAATTCAGATGGAGAGCAAAAGCTAAAAGCGCCAATCACAGAGACCCCTAAACTTTCACCCCGGGCCATAAAAAGGATCGGCTGGGGGGTTGCCGGTGTTGCTTTGATTGTGGGGGTCGGGTCCGGAGCTGCTTTTCTACGAGGCTTTAATATCGAACGCACGGTTGAGATCACCGGCCACCGGGGCAGCAAAGTCAGGGCCCCGGAAAACACCCTGAGTGCCCTGCAACAGGCAATTGCCGAAGGCGCCGACTTTGCCGAAATCGATGTGCAGACGACCGCGGACGGAGTCGTGGTGCTTTTTCATGATGCCGATCTCATGCGGGTGGCATCCCTTGACCGCAGGTTGCGGGACATCAATTACGGGGAGTTACGAGACATCGATGTCGGCAGCTGGTTTGCACCCCAATTCAGTAATGAACGCATACCTACGCTGCAGCAAGCCATCGATCTGTCCCGGGGCCGCATCAAGCTGAACATCGAGCTCAAGTTCACCTGGCCGGATCCGGTGCTGACGCAGAAAGTCGCCGACCTGATCCGGCAAAATAATTTTTCGGCCGATTGCGTGGTCAGCTCGTTGAATTTTCAGGCATTAACTGAAATCAAGCAACGATCTCCGGAGCTCATTACCGGTTTCATCGTATTCACAGTTGCCGGCAACCTCCCCAGGATGAAAGCGGATTTTCTGAGCCTCAACGCGAAAAGAGCCACGCCCAGGCTGGTGAAGCAATTGCACCGCCACGGCAGAGCCGTTCACGTGTGGACGGTCAATGATTTTAACAACGTTATCTCCATGGTCGAGCGGGGGGTGGACAATGTCATAACGGATTACCCGCGCGGCGTGCGTCGCTTTATCGAAGAATGGCGGGCGCTTTCAGACGGTGAAAGAATCGTTCTGATGCTGAGAAACCTGATTGTGGACATCGAAAGCCCCGAGCCATCCGACCTTTGACCAAAGGGGAGGTCAAGATGAGCGAATATGACCATTTGCAAACCGGTTTCAGCACATCTTTTGAGCAAGACCCAAAATCCAACG
>JASFGN010000032.1:0-10713 GCA_050123735.1 Desulfobacterales bacterium
GCAGGCACCGCCCAGAATATTGTTTTGCTTGATGGTGCGAATGGCACCGGTGATATTTTTAAAACGAAGCTTGCGGATGAATTCAGCCGGTTTGGTATCGGCCGGGCATCCCTCGGAGCAGGGGGCGTCATGGCAGAGCAGACAGCGGTCTGCTTCAGCAATCGCCTGCGCCAGATCGAGCCCTTTGCGCATTCGTTTAAACGTATCTAACGCACTCACAATTGTTCCTCCTTGCATTATATGTTTAATAAAGTTGGGTCGAATGTCATATTACCTGTCCAAGCAACGGCAGCGCGGGTTTATGGTGCATTGCTGCCCGATGAATCGCCTGTAATGGTAACTTGAAGAAAGCTGCAATTTTAAGCTTTTCGGGTGGAAATGTCAATCGGTATCGGCTTTAACATTTGAATGGCATTCATTCGTCAAATGAATTTGAAAAAAGCTTGACGCCAAATTCTGATGCAACTATAAATCAGCTAATTTGTATCTACGGACCTACCACCCTTGCATACGATTTTAAAGGCCGTCAACTCGAAGGAGGTGTGAATGTCGCGTGTCGTAAAATGTGCTCACATTCAGGCAGCGAATGCCAAACATGAGGGCACACCCGCCGAAATTAAAGAAGCCATGATCCAAAAACACATTCCGCTCATCATAGAGGCCGGGGAAAAAGGGGTTAACATCCTCTGTTTGCAAGAAATATTCTATGGCCCCTACTTTTGCGCCGAACAGGACATTAAATGGTATCAAACCGCCGAACCGGTGCCCGGGCCGACCACTGAAAAGCTGGCCAAATATGCTCAAAAATACCGCATGGTCATGGTGATTCCCGTCTATGAAATGGAAATAGAAGGCGTCTATTACAATACAGCCGCCGTTGTTGATGCAGATGGCACCTACCTGGGCAAATTTCGTAAAATTCATATCCCTCACACCTGGCCGGGTTTCTGGGAAAAATTTTATTTCAAACCGGGCAATTTAGGCTTTCCGGTATTTGAAACCGCTTACGCCAGAATCGGCGTTTATATTTGTTACGACCGGCATTTTCCTGAATGCGCCCGCCTGCTGGCCCTCAACGGAGCGGAGATCCTGTTTAACCCATCTGCGACGACATCGGGTAAATCACAGTATTTATGGGAATTGGAGCAACCGGCTCAGGCGGTCGCCAATGGCGTATTTATCGGTGCCAACAATCGCGTCGGGCTGGAAAAACCGTGGGAATTCGGAAAATTTTACGGCTCCAGCTATTTCGTAGATCCGCGCGGCGAGCTGCTGGTCAAGGGCAGTGAAGACAAAGACGAAATTGTGATCGCCGATCTTGATCTGGAACTTATCCGTGAGGTCCGTGACGGCTGGCAATTTTTCCGGGATCTGCGACCCGATCAATATACCGACTTGACCCGAACCGTCGGATCGTAACATAACAACGCTCAACAACATCATTAGGCTGTTCCAAACAGAACATATCTTTGTATAGAGCTTCTTTTTTTGACGAGAGGGAGGTAGAGGTATTACTTTTGACCTGAATTTTGCACGAGCCGGAGGCTTTCTCATGCAAGATTCAGGTCTTAACAATCCCCACATGGGGGCAAACGGATTAAGGAGGTCAACAGATAATGAGCGAAGAAAACGCACAGGAGAAGCAACACTGGATTGTCTATCCGCTTGGCAGTAAACCCAAGTGGCCGCTGGCGGTTCTTCTCGGCATCCAGCAGTATCTGACGATGTTCGGCGCCACGGTCCTCATTCCCTTCATTGTCGGCGGGGCCATGAAGTTGCCCCCGGAAGAGCTGGCATTGATGATTTCAACGATCTTTTTTACTTCCGGTTTGTGCACTTTGATCCAGCAATCAGCGTTAGGCAACAGACTGCCGGTTATTCAGGGTGGAACGTTTTCGTTTTTAGGGCCCACATTTGCCATTATCGGCATGGTCGCGGCCAAGGAACTGACCGGTCCGGAACCCATGTGGCAGATTCAGATTCAGCATGTGGCCGGTGCGATCATGATCGCCTCGGTGTTTGAAATTGTCCTGGGGTATACCGGCATCATGGGACAGGTGCGCAAAATCATCAGCCCGATTGTCATCGGTCCCACCATTGCCATGATCGGGCTGGCACTGTACGGCATCGGTGCGCCCTGGATGGCCAGTAACTGGATCATTTCCCTGATCACCCTGGTGGCCCTGGTTCTATACTCCCAGGTGTTTTCGCAAAAATCCAAAGCTTTTATGCTCTTTCCGGTGCTGCTGGCCATTGTCACCGGCTGGCTGGCATCGCTGATCGGCACTGTCAGCGGCATGATTTCCCCGGACAGCCCGGCCTATCTGAAAACCGACCTGATCGGGGCGGCGCCCTGGTTGAGCCTGAAGCCGTTGATGCCGTTTAAGTGGGGTTTTCCGGATTTCGGCAGTGCAACGCTGTGGGCCGGGGCATTCGGGATGCTGGCCGGCTATCTGGCTTCCATGATCGAGTCCATCGGTGATTATTACGCCTGTGCCCGAATTTCAGAGGCACCGGTGCCGACCGGCCGCATGATTTCCCGCGGCCTGGGCGCCGAAGGACTGGGTTGCTTCGTTGCCGGTATCCTGCAAACCTGTAACGGGACCACCACCTATTCCGAAAATATCGGCTCCATCGGCTTGACCCGTGTGGCCAGCCGGCGCGTGGTGCGCTGCGGTGCGGCGGTAATGCTGATTATTCCGATTGTGGCCAAGTTCGGCGCCATCCTGGCCACCCTGCCCAAACCGGTGGTGGGCGCCATGTTCGTGGGGCTGTTCGGCATGATCGCATCGGTTGGTTTGTCCAACCTGCAGATCGTCAATCTGAACAATTCCCGCAACCTGTTTATCATCGGCATATCCTTTTTCGCCGGGTTATCGGTGCCCTATCATTTCAGCCCGATGCTTTCGGCCAATGCGGTACCCATAGACTGGAGCGCAGGCGGTGCCTTTATCAAGGTTATCGGCGAAATCCTGCAGGCCATCTTGACCACCGGAATGGCGGTGACCGCCTTGCTTGGCATCCTCCTGGACAATATCCTGCCCGGCGCCACCCGGGCGGAGCGCGGCCTCGAAGTCTGGGAAAAAGAAGCTTCCGAACAAGCCTGGGAGGAAGCTGAAGCGCAATGGGCCGCAATGAAGGAAGGGGAAGCACGACCTGTTTAATTTTGAGTATTTCAAATTGTGACAATTACTCAAATTATACCCTGATCAGAGATGGGGAAAAGCCCTGGTGCTTTTCCCCATTTTTTGCATTTTTCAAAGGATTTGGAATCGTTGCCGAAGCCGCTACTCTACATTATTTACGTTCTGATAATCATCGTCGGGCTGGTGGCCATGTATTCGTTGCTGAATGCGGGCAACCCGGACAGTTTGCTGCGGCCGTTTTTCCCGGACCCCCAATATGACCTCTATGTCGCCATCGTCTCCTCGGTCCTGGTTTTCATCCTGGGATTTTTTGTTTTCTTTTCCCGGGATCAGGAAAGCTTCCGGCAGCTGGTGGCGCTGAACGCAGAAAAAATACGGCAGCTGCGCACTGAAGGCAAAAAGGATGAAGAAATAGCGGAGGCCATCCTGGCGGCCATGGGCAGCTATAGCGGATACAAGCATAACATGGCCAGAAAGAAGCTATTGATATATCTTTCCGAATTCAGGTAACTGAAGAATAATTGCGTTTTTGATAGTGTCTCACGCCAAGACGCAAAGGCGCAAAGCTTAGATATTATAAACTAAATAGCGCTTCTTGGCGTCTTTGCGACTTTGCGTGAGGTTAAATTTCATTGGTTTCATAGAATCAGTTATGCATTTTATAGCGGAACAACAGTGGGTTTTCATTGCGGTCGCTTTTTTTGGGATCATCGGCTACATCGCCTGGATGCGCTGGCGCGACCGCAAATGGATTGAGGCGCGTTTCGGCAGCCGCCCGATTCTGGCCATGAGCTTCGGCGTGAACTTTTTCGGAAACGCCACCGAGCCGGGCAAGCCCCGTCGCAGCAGCGGCTTTCTGCTGTTGCTCTCCGACGCTCTGTTTTACCGCAGCCGCGTTAAAAAAATAGAATTGGAAATCCCGGCATCGCGCATTGCACGCATTTATCACGATCGGGTCCACAAAGGCGTCGACCTGCATCAATCCCTGGTTAAAATTGATTTTTTGAACGAGCACGGTCACAAAGACACGGCTGCCTTTAAAGTCCCCTACCCGCCCCAGTGGATGCAGGCCATCGAAAACGCGCTGCTCAAAAAGAAGTAAGGTTCAAAGGTTTCATCCTTCGCCTCTTCGAGGCTTCCGTCTTCGCTGAAGCTATGCCGGACATGTCGGAGGACAAGCAGGGTTCCGCGTTCAGGGTTTTCTCCTCGCTTATACTTCCTCCTTCGTTAAAACTACGGAGGACATGTCAGGAAAAGCAGGATTAATTTCTTGAATTTTCTAAAATCGTCCTCTTACGCGTCGTCGCCCTTGTCCTCGACAAACAGGGGGATGGGATATTGTTTCCGAAACGCCTTGATCCCTGCCGGATCGAAATCTAAGGTCGCCCATTTGCATTCGATTGTGACAGGCGGTTGGTTCCTTCGGGCAATGATAAAATCAACTTCATGCCCCCGTTTATCCCGCCAGTAATTGATTCTGCGCGTCTGAAAATTCGCATTTATTTCATTCAGGACGCAGTTTCCCGGAGAAGCCCTAAATCCTCACTTCTCAGTGAATACCACCCACGGTAGTAGCACACGAAACCGGTGTCAAAGCCGCACTCACCAACAGCTCAGTGCCGGTTGACATCTCATTAATCAATTTTACATTTAACTATACATTAATTTTCATAAAAAAAGGAAAATATCATGGAAGTTAAAGACTACTGTGAACGTGTGGGCAATGAGCTGGCCGCCTGGAAAGCGAAAATGAATTCTGTATCACAGAAGGCTGCCGCACTCAAAGATATGGACAGGCAAAAAGCCGAGCCGATTGTAAAAGAGCTCAACGCCATCATGGATGATATCGATCAGCGCATTGCGACGCTGGCCGCAGAATGCCCGTCTGAATGGAGCGATGACAAAAGCGACATCGATGGCAAAATATCCCGGGCAAAAGATAAATGGAAGGAAGCCTGGGGGGTGCTGGGTGAGGATGAAACCGAATACGGCATAGGCGGCGCCTAAAACTGGTTTCAAAATCCCATCTAATGTCCGAATGCTGCGTTATAAGCCGACTCAAAGTACTCACATACTAACATGTATGCTCTGTTTTTGAGTCGGCTTACGCCTGGCCTCGAACATGATCTGGGGCTTTGAAACCAGTTTTACTATTTAAAAATTAATAATTTCCGGAACGTTTCGACCGGTACGGGTATCAGGCAAACTCAGTCCGTATCAACCTGTTTTGTTTTTTTCCTTTCCCGCGGAATAAACAGACAGAGCAGCAAACAGAAACCGGCGGCCACTGTCACCGTCCAGAATACACCGCGGAGGCCTCCCATGACTGCATCCTGGACCATCGTGCGAAGCGCATCGGGCATCAATGCCTGAGCCTCCGGGGTTAGCAGGCTCTCTACCTGGCCGAATCCGGCCTCACTCAGCTGGTCGGGTAAATGACGCATCAACTCGGAGTTGTGCACAGATTCAGACAGGTTGGAGAATCGGTCCGCAATGAAGCTGCCACAGATGCCTACCCCGACGGCGCCTCCCAAAGTTCTGGCGAACTGGTTCGACGAGGTGGCCACCCCCAGGTCTTTTTCTTCCAAACATGACTGAACCACCAAAAGCGTGGAAAGTGCCACCCACCCCATACCGATACCAATCACCAAAAAGTTCAAAAATACGTAATAGGTCGAGGTCGCCGGCGTAAAGGTCAAGTTCACGGCACACCCCGCCATTAGACACACGGCTCCCGCAACGGCGGTTCCCTTGCGCCCGATCCGGTCGACAAATTGTCCCAAGACGAAGGCACCCAGGGACCACCCCAGGCTAAGCGAAAGCATGGCGACACCCACTTCCATGGGAGACCTGCCCTGGGCTCCCTGTATAAATAAGGGGGCGAAAGCAAACATGGAAAAGATAACAAAACTGCTAAGAAATACCGCGGCATTGCCTGTTCTAAATCCGCCTATGCGAAAAAAATCGATGGACATGATCGGATCTTTTGCCCGCCGCTCAATTACAACAAATGCGATGATGCAGGCCAGTGAAAAGACCAGCAGGCCAATGACCAGCGACGAACTCCAGGCATAATTCCTTCCTCCCAACAAAAAGGCGAGCAGGAAAGCCAGGACAGCAGTTGACAGGCTGGCTACGCCGGCGAAGTCCATGGAAACCTTATCTTTTTTAGCCCGAACATCCAGAAGATAAGCGCCGATGCCCCAGAGTGAAATCAAGCCCAACGGTATGTTGATAAAAAATATCCAGCGCCACGAAAAATAGGATACGATAAATCCACCCAATGTGGGTCCGAGAACACTGGCAATACCCCAGACCGAACTGGCAAAAGAAAGCGTGCGCCCGCGGCTGTTGGGTGACGATACGTCCGCCAGGACGACATAAACCAGCGCAAAAATCGCTCCGGCGCCGATACCCTGAAACACGCGGGCGATGATCAGTGCGATCATGTTAAAAGCGAAACCGGCCGCCACCGAAGAAAGGGTAAATAAGCCAATGGCTGCAAGGAAGAGGTTTCGATTTTTATATAGATCCGCCAACTTGCCAAAAATGGGAAGAGACACAGCTCTGGCAAGGAAATAGGACGAATAAACCCAGCTGTACAGGTGAAGCCCCCCCAGTTCAGCTACGATGGTGGGCATGGCCGCAGACACGACCAGGGCATCCATGGCGCCCAGGAAAAGAGCCAAAAGTGCCGCAGTGATAACAGCCAGCCTTTGCTTCGGAGAAATTGTCAAAACCGTTTATCTTTCGCAATTTTGTACTTAAGGCGTTTTATGAATCTTCGATCTTGATACTGGCCCCGCATGAATGCGGAATGTCACATCTGTTTAAATGAAAGTTAAAGTGCTGACAGGCGTGAGGAGTGAATACAAAATTAGACCGGCTTTTGAGTGAGGGCTGTGCCCCAGTCATACCGTCGTTTGATGTACTTCAAAATGAGTGACGTTTCGGTATGAACGACACCATCTATTTTATATACTTTATTGAAAATGATATCATTGAGCTCATCCAGTGACCTGGCCACAAACTCCGTATAAATATCGGAATCACCGGTGGCATGCACCACAAACCAGATCGATTTGATCTTCGATAATTCCTTTGTGACCTTTTCAATTTTGGTGATATCAACCTTGATTCTGAGAATCCCGACAATCTTGAATCCCAGCTTGATCGGATTGCTGACGGCCACGATCTGAATGTATTCTTCTTCAATCAAGCGGTTTAGGCGGCTGCGGACCGTTGCTTCCGATATCCCCAGTTGCTTCGCAATCTCGGTATTGGGTATGCGGCCGTCTTTTTGCAACAGCTCGATCATGCGGCAATCTATTTGATCCAACGGTTTCTTTTTACTGGTTGAATTATTGCGCTTCATTTTACCCCCATTATCGTAAAGGGCTGTGTGCAGAGGTCTCTAAAATAGCGGCAAGATGCCGCTCCCGCATGTTGATTGCCGGCTCTTCAATTGACACCCTACCATCGGAAATTTAAAAAAACAACAATTTTTTGTTTGAAAACGTTATATGTAAAACATAAATTGCTTTAATTCGCATAATTTTGATAATTTATTTTTGTTTTTCGCAGAAAAATAAAAATAAATTCTTGACAACAAAATAGGATTTGCTTTAAATTGCTGAATATTGATATGCAATTTAAAACCGTTCGGGGTTCAAGGCACCTGAGGTTCAGCCTGCGACGAGCTGCTTGAGTCGGGTTAAGCTAATAATTAAGACAATCCTGAACGGTGAACCTTGAACTTGTGTACGATCACAGCATATTAGAAACCAGCAAAGGAGGACGCGAAATGTCATTGCCATTGATGAAAAACTATATCAACGGAGAGTGGGTGACATCCAACTCGGAAACAATTGGCGATGTTTGGAACCCGGCCCTCGGAGAAAAAATCGCCCAGGTGGCCTACGGCACGGCGGAAGACGTGGACAAAGCGGTCAAGGCCGCCAAGGACGCCTACTGGGAATGGCGGACCACACCGCCGTTGACGCGTGCCCGTTATCTGTTTCGCATCAAGGAAACCTTTGAAGAAAATTTCGAAGAGATTGCTAAAGTTTTGACCACCGAGCAGGGCAAATGTATCGATGAGGCAAGGGGCGAAGTGCGGCGCATGATCGAAAATGTGGAGCATGCCACCGGCGTCACAACATTGATGACCGGGTACACCCTGGAAGACATCGCCAAAGACATCGACTGCATGGGCCACAAACAGCCGCTGGGTGTGTTCGCGGCAATTGTGCCCTATAACTTCCCGGGGATGGTGGCCTGGTGGTTTTTGCCCTATGCGCTCGTCACCGGTAACACCTTCATCGTCAAACCTTCCGAGCAGGTACCCATGACCCAAACCAAAATTTTTGAAGTCCTGGAAGATGTCGGCCTACCAGAAGGTGTTTTGAATATGGTTCACGGCTCCCGCGATGTGGTCAATGGGCTGCTGGACCATCCGGACATTGAAGGCATTTCTTTTGTGGGCTCCACCCCCACGGCTAAATATATTTACCGGCGCTGTGGTGAAACCGGCAAACGGGTTCAGGCCCTGGGTGGTGCCAAGAATATTGTGGCGGTCATGCCGGATGCCGATCTGGATGCGGCCATGCCCTCCATGATCACTTCATTTTACGGTTGCACGGGGCAACGCTGCCTGTCGGGATCGGTGCTGGTGCCGGTAGGCGATGCGGCCGACGAACTGATTGAAAAATTTACAGCGGCCGCCAAGGCCATGAAAGTCGGCAGCGGCCTCGATGAACAGGCCTTAATGGGACCACTGGCCACCGCCGCCCACAAGGAAAAGGTACTGGGTTATATCGAAAAAGGTATCGAAGAAGGGGCCGACCTGGTCATGGACGGCCGTGATTTTACGGTCGCTGAATACCCGAACGGATTTTTTGTCGGGCCGACGCTATTCGATAATGTCACACCCGATATGACCATCGCCAAAGAAGAAATCTTCGGTCCGGTGGTCAGCGTGGTTCGCGCCAAGAATCTGGATGAGGTCATCGATCTGATCAATACCCGCGGCTTTGCCAACGCTGCCTGTATATATACCAATAGCGGCGCCGCCGCCCGGGAGTTCAAATATCGCGTGCTGCCGAGCATGGTGGGTATCAATATCGGCATCGCCGCACCGATGAGCTTTTTCCCGTTTGGCGGTGCCGGCAGCTCGATGTTTGGCGATACCAAAGCCCACGGTCAGGAGATCTTTAATTTCTTCACCGATACTAAAGTGGTCATTCAGCGCTGGTTCTAAG
Organism: Desulfobacterales bacterium; assembly: GCA_050123735.1. Taxonomy (GTDB): domain Bacteria; phylum Desulfobacterota; class Desulfobacteria; order Desulfobacterales; family JAHEIW01; genus JAHEIW01. The sequence goes on from JASFGN010000032.1 coordinate 9,407, forward strand.
AATGGGTTTTAATAACTCATCTAATGCCCGCTGGCTGTGTTATAAACCGGTCCGAAATACTCGCGTACTACCGTGTACGCTCCGCTTTCGAACCGGTTTACGCCGTGCCAGCGGACATGATCTAAATTTTTAAAACCCATTCTACAATAAATATGCGCAGCGCAATTTTCTGCTCCTCGCGCCTTGCTATCGACCAAGATCTAAAGATCTTAAAGCCTGTTTAAGAATGAATATGAAGGAATGGCGTTATGGCGTACTGTATTTTGAAGGTATGCAGTTTAGATGTAATTTCTACCAATACTCCACTACTGCAGTACTCCAACACTCCAGTAGTTTCGTATTCGGATGTAAGTAAAATAGGAAGCAACGCGTTAACTGCCGATGATTTATGAATAGGAGAAAACCATGCCTCTAGAGAACTTTGGGAGTATCCTCAATTTTGCGGAAGAGCTGGAGTTGCAGGATCTCGGGTTCTATAAAACCCTGGTGGACAACCCCGCCTGCGCGGATTACAAACCGATGTTTGAAGCGTTTGCGGCCGCCATCGACAAAAATGTCAAAACCGTACAGCGAACCCGCCGCGAAAATGTAACCGAAATGATCCTGGAGCCGATCAGGGACTTTATCCGCGCACCTTTTTGCGAAGAGTGTGTGGGCGTCGATAAGATGGACGCAGCAGAGGCCCTTGATGCAGCACGACGCCTGGAAGACAGAGCCGTTCGCTATTATACCGAGGCCGCCGCAAAGATTAAAGCCCAACCTGAAGTTGCCCGCGCCTTAAGAATGTTAGGAAAAAAGCATTCTGCTCACATTGCGAAACTGGATGACGTCTAGGGCCTGCCAGATGGTCCTGAGCGTCTCCAGATAAAGGTTTTTTTAATTTCCACCACCATTCCGGACGGGTAAACATGGTCACTTCGTTTGCCGTGGATATCAGGCAGCCAAACGGCAACCCGAAAAAAAAAGGAGCAAACAAATGAGTCAAGCGGTCGAAAAAATCAAAGCATTGACAGCTCACACCTTCGGCACCTGGAATCGACAATCGGGCTGGAAAACCCCCATGCTGGTTACCGATGCCGAAGGGATCTATTTTTACAATGCGGATGGAAAGCCGTTCATCGATTTTTCTTCACAACTGATGTGCTCGAACCTGGGGCACAAGAACAAGGCCATTATCGAGGCGATTGTCAAGCAGGCTGAAAAACTGCCCTATGCCGCACCGGGGTTCGTCACCGAGGCTTCCATGGCAGCGGTGGAAGCGCTTAAAACGGTGGTGCCGGAGCCGTTGAACCAGTTCTTTTTCTCGA
>JASFGN010000033.1:0-10648 GCA_050123735.1 Desulfobacterales bacterium
ATATAGGGTGGGAGGGGCTTTCAAATGACTGAATCCATTTACCAGCTTCTGGCCAGAATTGGCTATAGCCACCCGCTGCACCCGCCGGCCACCCATCTGCCGGCCGGCCTGATTATCGGCGGGTTTTTATTCGCTCTGGTTGCCTGGATTTTTAATCGTAAAAATGTGGCCCAGAGCGCACGGCATTGCATTATACTGGCGCTGATTATGGCAATACCCACCATCCTGCTGGGTCTGATGGACTGGCAGCAGCGCTTTGGCGGTGCCTACCTCTTTGAGATCAAGATGAAGCTCGTCTTGGCCGGGGTTCTATTGTTTTTGCTCCTTGTTGCCGTAGTCTACAATGCCCTAACCGCTGATTTCACCAAGATTAATGTGGTCATTTATACGCTGTGCCTTTTGACAGTAATCGGCCTCGGGTACTTTGGCGGGGAACTGGTATACGGGACCCGTGAACCGGCTGCGGCAGAAACCGAAGACCTGGCCGTTACAGGCGAGCAGCTTTTTAAGCAAAACTGCTCGGCCTGTCATCTGACAGATAGCACCGCCACCAAGCTGGGACCCGGCTTACAGGGGTTGTTTAACAATCCCAAACTCCCCGCGTCAGGGCGCCCGACCAGCGAAGAAAACGTGCGTGCCACGATCGTCAACGGCCAGGGCAAAATGCCGCCATTTAAACATCTTGACGATTCGAAAATGAAAGCCCTGATTGATTATTTGAAATCTTTATAAAGGCTGTCCCATTTTTCCTACAAGCTATCTCGAAAATGCATCTTACACTCGATAACTGACTTAGAAGCCTCCTTAAAATGCTCACATACTGCAGGTATGCTGCGCTTTTGCGCTTGTCCCGCCATAGCCGCTTAATCAGGCGACGGCGGATCGACTTCTGCCTTGTTCTTGAGCGGGATCACTTATTTTTCAGGTGGCTTGCAGCTGTTTTCCTGGAATGGACACCCGGGCTTTGTGCTGATCTTTTAGCGGCGCAAATCCTTTTCCTCTGGGTTTAATTCTAATTGGCAGCCTGTTGGCGGGACCTGGCGGTCACTCCACGGATTCGCATTGGCTGCTGAAGCCACCGGGATTGAGTCCGCTTAAAGCGCCGGCAACGACTGAAACTATTGACGTTACCATCATAAATGCTGCTCGGTTTTTCTTCTCTTCTAATATTGACACATCTCTATTTCGTTCCTAACATGAAAGTTACTTATTCGCTTCAAAGATTTTTTTTTGTCTCAACAAAATCTCTTTGATCAATGATAAAGGAGACCTGATGATGAAGAAATGGATATTTATTGGACTCGGTGCAATTGTCATCCTGTTGATCGTCGTGGTGGTTGTGGGCATTTCAAAACTGGGCCCGCTGGTTAAGGTGGCGGTTAATACCTACGGTCCCAAAATTACGGACACCGAATTGCGGGTGGAGGATGTCGGGATTTCACTGTTTTCGGCCGAAGCCAAACTTAAAAAGTTTTTCCTCGGAAATCCGAAGGGATTTAAATCGCCCAGCGCCATGAAAGTCGGTTCCATTTTTGTGGATGTAGATCAGGGTTCCATTACCAAAAATCCCATCATTATTAATAGAATCGAGGTGATCGAACCCGAAATTACGTATGAAAAACGGGGGAAAAGCGATAACTTTCAATCGATATTAAACAACGTACAAAAAAATGTGCCCCAAAAAGGTTCCGCCAAAAATGAGACTGCCGAGGAGGGCCCGGGAAAGCAGTTGATCATCAACGATTTTATTGTCAAAAAAGGTAAGGTCAACCTGGCGGTTGCCATGGCCGGTGGGATTCTCGGTGATCAGGAGATCAAAGCCGATCTTCCCGATATTCATCTGAAAGACATTGGCAAGAAAAAAGGCGGGGCCTCAGCGGCTGAAGTGGCCAAAGAAATTTTCGCAGCCCTTTACGCTAAAATCCAATCACCGGCCGTGATTGGCGCTTTACAAGATCAGATTAAAAGTTTGGGCGGTACCTCCGTCAAAGCAGCTGAAGAAGCCTTAAAAGGCGCTGCCGGGGTTGCTGAGGGTGTGGATGAAAGTGCCGGCAGTGTGACCGATAAGGTGAAAGGGCTATTTAAGAAAAAGGAATGATAGATATATTCGCACGCAAAGCCGCAAAGCTCGCAAAGAAAGGGATGTCTTTTGGGTTAAGAAAAGCTTTGCGTCTTAGCGTCTTTGCGTGAGGTTTCCTGATTGCATTTTGTTGCGATCAGGGTGCTCCTCTTTGGATTTCATCCAGGGTTTTTTTAAATTGCTCCATATGGGGGCCTCCCAGCTTCACGGCCCGGCGGGCTGCTTTTAAGGCTTCCTGTTTCTTGCCCTGCTCCCACAGTACCTGGGCCAGATTGTTAAAGGCTACCCCTTCCTGCGGAAATCGAGCGGTTGCTTTATGCAATACCACGGCCGCAGATGTCAGATCCCCCATGGCATAATAGCTGTTGCCCAAACCAATATGCGCGGGAAAACTCTGCGGCCAGCGGTGCAAAGCGGTTTGATACCCCCTCACTGCTGCCGGCCATTGGTGGGCTTTCTCCAGGCCCACCAGCGCTGCAATCCACGGTTGCTCCTGGACCGTTGCCGGCAAACGATCGGGCGGCAACACCAGCAGGCCCCAGTGGTCACCCCGTGCCCAGGTATTTTCAAAAGTCCTGAAGCTCGTTTTTTTCCGGCGCGTGACCCCCGAATGCAAAATGAGCACCTCGGCATCAACATCATAACCGATGACCACGGCATAATGCCAGACAGGCATCCAGGAGAGCCCCAGGTTCTGCAGCACGATAACCGGATGTCCGGCTGCGATTTCACGCAGCAGCGCCTGCGCCCCGTTGATCGGATAGGCAACTTTTCCCTGGCGCCGGGTGGCGGCAATCATCGCCGGCTGCAGGCTGCCCTTAAGGGAAGGGGTATAGACCTGGGGGGTCAGTTCATCCGGGCCGATCTGAAGGCCGCTCCAGGAAAGAGCCATGGCCAAAGAGGCCGGCCCGCATTGATACGCTTTCTGGGGGTAGAACGGCACCGCATTCAATTTGTGATGGGACGGGATACTGGCGGCGGCCTGGTGCCATTTATTTGTCGATGTGGTGGCACAGCCACTAAGAACGAACAGTCCCAGGACCCAACCCCAGACGGCCATCTGCTGCCATAAATTACGAGTACGGTACCGATTGATTTTGGTATTACCTGACAAAGGTAAAGACGTTGGTATAGCCCATGGCATCGGTAATGATCAAGATGATAACAATGATACCCACCACGATCAGAAAGGTCACGAAAAAACCGCCGCCGGCGGGCAGCTCCTCGATTTGATCGGCGATTTGCCGGGCTTCCGCATCGGTTAGGCTGTCAACACGGGCCATGGCTTCGAGGGGATCGATTCCCTGGGCCTTTAAAACCGCCTGCGCATCTTCGCGGGCCAGAATTGTTTTGATGGTGTTGCGGGCATTTTGTCCATCGGCTGTTATCGCCAGGGTTGCCTCTGTGCCGACCATGGCGGCCAGCACCGATTGATAGGGTGCGGTCAACATAACCATCATGATAACCAAAAACAGACTGAGGAATTTGAATCGCTGCCGGAACAATTTCATTCTGTACCTCCTCCAGGTGTGGATTGTTCAGCCATAACAAAACCAAACATTCGAAATAGAAAAAGATTGCTGATTTGGCCTTTCGCTGCGGAATAATGGAATATTGGAATGATGGGTTTGATCCATCTGCGTAAATTCCTGTATCGGGCAGGCAATCACAAAAACTGCGGTGTAGTTCGCCTTTGTACCCCAAATTCCATCCATCATTCCCATCGGAAAAGACAACTGGGAAAATGATACCTTCAAATGGTGGCGTTTAGGTCCGCACATTTTGGGCCATTATGATAATCCTAACTTGGAAACAGAAAATTGTCAATTTTAGAGGCTCCAGCGGTTTCCGCAGCCGCGGCAGCTTGGGGGGGGTGGCCGTTTGGTGAGACTTTCGAAAGGCGCGATATTTCGATCCCCGCTCACTGTCGCTAACTATAGTATGCGGCCTCAAAATTATCATCCGCTATCGAACTCATGCCGCTTTTAACGGCAAAAGGTTCTTGGGGATGCAGGAATGTTGGAATATTGGAAGCAATAAACCTCCGAAAGAGACAGTTAGCGTTCATTTCGGAGGTTTATTTTTTTACGCTGATCCGTTCCGCTTGGTATTGCCCAGAATCCATCTGCGTCTGATTATCATTCGCCGCCGTACTTAAATGACAGATTGACCAGGGCGCGGTAAGCTGCAACTTTGCCGTCTTCAACCTTCATATCCAATTTTTCAATTTCTGCAATTCTCAGATCTCTCAGGGATTTGCCCGCGGTTTCAACGGCATTTTTGGCGGCCTCTTCCCATGAAGACGGACTCGTTCCCACCAGTCTGATGACTTTGTACACGCTGTCAGCCATTTTTTCCTCCTTTCTTGCAACTTTGAGCGCAATGTCGATGGATCATTTTTAGCGCCGGACGGCCGGGTTATCCCCGACAGCCCAATTGGCGCGCCGATATGTTAGCCCTTTCAATTTTGCGGGCATAAAAAAGCCTCCGGACGAACGGACACCGCCGTTGGAGGCTTAAAATCGCAATTTGATATAAACCGTTATCACCAGCGCCTCCTTTTCTAAACCGAGGACAGGGTTAATGCGATCCGGCAAACCTGAAAAAGGTTGGCGGTCAAAGAAGGAAAGCACGCTGTGCAATGGGCGAACCCGTATCGAAAAAAATTGGATCCTGCGTTGCTAAAACCGATTAAAATTAAAGGTCTGATGGTAATGTCTGTACGAGGATCAAACTAAACAATGCACGGACTAAAGTCAAGCGGGAAAAATTGGCGGTTGTTGACTGCTGACGAGCTTAAAATTAGGGATTAAAATTGCTTGCCGACAGGGTTTTATCAGCGCCAATCTTTGTAAGACGTCTTCAGTTGTTGAAACCGGTCGGCGCCGATGATTTCACGGACACGGATGACAAATCCCAGGCGCTCGTTGGCCAGGTCGGTACGGGCTTTTTCAAGGCGTTTGAATTGCTCACGGACCTTGGCGTCATCGACAGGTTCCTTTCCCAGCAGCGTATCCAGTTCAAACTGCTCCCGTTTTACCGCACTTGTCAAATCAATGAGTTCGCGACGGCTGTTTTCAAAGAGCTGATCCAGCTGGCCGACCTCTTTTGGGGTCAGATTGAGATTCTGAACCACTTTCTTGTTGTACCACCATTTACCGGAAGGTACGTCCTGGGCGGCAACAACCTCGGGCAGGCCAATCAGCAGGATCAGCAGTGCAGCAGCCAAGACCTTCTTTAACATCTTGCGGGTCCTTTCATGGTTATTACAGAGATTCGGGGGACGTCTTCGGTGGCCGGAATGAGAAATTTGAGAAAATCTTCATCCGGGTTCAAGTCGGTATCACCCACGATTACCAGATAGACAGGCGGCAATGCGTTTTCTACCAGCCCGTCTACCTCCGTCATCAGCCTTTCTGCTTCTATCATATTTTGGGCTAAATTTCCAACCCTACCGGGTTGTTGGTTTTGAATTAAGACGGTTGCCCAGACGACGATAATGGCGGCGGCGACGGCCGCAGCGCTAAAAGCAAATTTCCAGTTAAAAAAAGGCCATCTGACCCTGTCCGCAGTGAGGGCCACCCGCCGCTGCGGTTCAGGCGCATAGCGCCTGGCCAGTTGCCCCAAATGTGACAACTCCTGCGCGAAACGCTCCTTTTGTAAACGACAGTGCGAACATTCGTTCAAATGCTGCTTCAAACGCTGGGACAGATCGGTTTCATCGATGACTGCCTGCAAAATGTCGTTTTCGCTCAGGTGCGAAGGCTTTGCGTTGTGATTGCTCACGCCACGTCCTCCTGGAGAAATTGTCGTAATTCTTTTTCTTTTTTAAATTTTGTCAACGCCCGATACAGGTGGGTTTTTATAGTGCTTTCACTTTTCTTCAATATTTGTGCAATTTCAGAGATATTGAGGTCGTCCATAAATCGCAGCATAAAGACTTCGCGCTCCATTTTCGATAGTTTTTTTGCAATGCGACCCACCTGACGCCAGAAATCTTCTTTTAAGACCTGCTCCAGTGCTTCGGGATTCTCGCGGCGATGATCTGCTTCCGGTTGAATCTCGGGTCCTTCATCGGATGATTTAAAAATGGATCGGACTCGTTTTTTGCGAAGAAAGTCATTTACCCTGTTGACGGCAATCGTGTACAGCCAGCTGCGGAATCGTTGCGGTTCCCTCAGGCGCGAAATACTGCGGTAAGCACGAACAAATACGTCCTGGGTCAAATCTTCAGCATCCATTTGTCTGTGTATGCGATAGTATATCATCCGATATATGTCTCCCTGGTAGCGATCGATCAGTTGATCAAAAGCCGGGCGGTTACCGTCCCTGGCCCTTTCGACCAGTTGCATCAGTTGTGGTTCAGTGTCCTGGGAGCCAGTCGCATTATGTGTCGATGGAGTCATTTTTCTGTATCTGCCAGTTTATCCGCCCACAAAGATAATGCTTCAGATTTGCGCTTTAATCATAATGGCTCAAGATACGATTGTCCACAACTGTTATGGGTTGCTGTCTGCTAAGACGCGAAATAAAACCAAATGGTTTACAATGAAGCCAACAACAGTGGTACACCATTCAGATCGTCCGCCGTTTTGGGCCCAAAAGTTCAGATGATATTCTGCTTGCATAACGACGGATTCCTTTGTATGAATGCACCTTTAATATAAATAGAAGGGGATCTGGCGCTTGGTGGACTTTAAACTATCCAGCAGCAAAGAACTTGTGCTACCCAAGTTCGAAATCGGTGCGGTGGCGTCATTTATTGCCCGCACCCAGCGATCCGATGGAGAGATACCGTGGGCTGTGGGTCAAAAAACAGATCCCTGGGATCACATCGAATGCGCCATGGGGCTGAGCGTGGGCGGCTATTATAAGGAGGCCCGGCGAGCGTTTCGATGGCTGGCCGAGCGGCAACTGGAAGACGGCAGCTGGTATACAGCCTACCGTCAAGGGATTGTCGAAGATAAAACCAGAGATGCCAATTTATCTTCATATATAGCGGTGGGCCTATTTCACCATTTTTTGATAACCAAAGACATTGCTCTGCTAAAACAATTGTGGCCCACGATTGTAAGGGCCATCAATTTTGCCATAAGCCTGCAAAGCCCCAATGGAGAGATTTACTGGGCCATAAGCCCCAAAGGCAACGTCGATCGTATGGCCCTTTTAACGGGATCCAGCTCCATTTACATGAGCATCAAATGCGCACTGGCCATTGCAAAACGATTGGGCCTTTCCATGCCATTATGGGAAAGTGCCTGTATCAGACTGGCAGACGCCATTAAAAACAAACCCTATCTGTTCAACATGACCAAATCACGTTTTTCGATGGATTGGTTTTATCCGATTCTGGCGGGGATCATCACCGGCACGGAAGCTCAAAAGCGGATCGACAGGTACTGGAAAAAATTTGTTGTCGAGGACCGAGGCGTGCGGTGCGTTTCAGATAAACCCTGGGTGACCATTGCCGAAACCGCGGAGTTGACGCTAGCGCTGGCCGGCATGGGCAACCTGGAACTGGCCGGGATTGTATTTAACTGGATCAGCGATCGGCGCTATGAGGATGGATCTTACTGGTGCGGGTTTACCTGCCCGGACCTGATCACCTGGCCGGAGGATAAAATCACCTGGACCAATGCGGTGACACTGCTCGCCGCAGATGCAATCTATAACTTAACCCCGGCAAGCGCGCTGTTTAGTCATCAATTTTGGGCGACATCCGAGCTTTCGCCATTTGCTGATTGCGCGTAAGGGGTTCATTACATCCAGGGACCGTATCCATGCGCAAAGATCACCGCCCTTATGCCATCAAAAAAGCGCTTTTGAGATTACAAAAATTTTACAGCGCTCATTTCTTGGAACCGCATTTTGCCGCCCTTGGAAAAACTGCCACCATTATCAAACCCTGGTATGTGGAAGTATTCGGATCTCCGGTTTCTGTCGGTGATCATGTTACGATTGTTGCGACTTCAGACCACCGGGTGCGTTTGTCTGTTTGGTCGGACCAGCTGGTGAGCGGACAAATCCAAATCGGCGATTATGGAATTATTTGTCCGGGTGTTAGAGTCAGTTCGGCTTCAAAAATACATATCGGTGACAATTGCATGCTGGCCAGCGGTGTTTATCTGACCGATTCCGACTGGCATGATATTTATAACCGGATTGCTTTTGGTAAAACGGATCCCATCCACATAGCTGATAATGTCTGGATTGGAGACAGTACCATTGTTTGCAAAGGCGTGTCTATCGGTGAAAACACCATCATCGGTGCCGGGTCCGTGGTCGTGAATTCGATTCCGTCAGATTGCATCGCAGCGGGAAATCCTGCCAAGGTTGTCAAGCACCTCGATCCTCAAAAAGCATTTACGACCCGCCAGCAATGGTTTTCAAAATCCACCAACCTGTATGCCGAAATTGATCAACTGGATCGGGAGTTACTGGGTAACAATACCTTGCGGCATTGGTTGCGGTATCTGCTCTTTCCTCATCGGGGTGATTGAGATGGGTTCAGGATTCAAAGGTTCAAGGTTTAAAGGTTAGACGCTAAGTGTTGCGGATCACAAGTTGTGAACTATCTTATCATTATGCCAGCAGCCAGCGGCAAGAAGTCAATAGCAAGAATCGATAATCCAAAGGCCGAACTTCCAAACCCTGAACCTTTGAACCCTGAACCCTTTATTTGCGATTCACCACATAAAATCCCCAGAAAATTAGACCACCCGATAAGGCAATCAAACTACTGATCATAAACAGGCTAAAGGAGCCGCTGATTTCATAAATGTAGCCATTGAAAAAGAAGCCCACCATCAGCCCCAGACCATAGCTGAGGGCATTGTTGGCCGCCTGACCCAGGGTCTTGGCCTTGTCGGGTGTGAGGCGATCAATGTAAAGAATGCTGGCAATGTGAAATGTGCCATAGGTTATGGCATGCAAAACCTGGGAAGCTAAGATGACTGCCGCGGATTGGCCCCAAAAAAGAACAAACCACCTCAGCGCAGCAACCATAAATGAAAAGATCAGGACAGATTCCAGCGAAAAGCGCTGAAAGATTTGTTCGGATCGGATCATCACCAGGATTTCGGCTGCGGAGGCGAATGCCCATGCCAACCCGATAAAGGTGCTGCCGTATCCCAGATTTTCAAGGTGAATCGAAAAAAAACCGTAATAGGCCCCATGGCTGACCAGCATTAAAAACGCACAAAACAAAAATACCAGAACACGAACGTCAAGCAGACTTTTTGCCCCTTTGGACAGGCGCGTCCTTTTTAGCGGTCTGGTGGCAGGGATTCGCGTCGACATCAAAGCAAACATCAACAATCCGGCCAAAATAAGAACGACAATAATCTCAATGGAATACAGGTCGATGATCTTGCCCAGCACCAGTACCACTGTGATAAAGCTGATGGATCCCCAGACGCGCAGATGGCCATAACTTTTCTTCTCCTTTCCCAGAATGTCCATGGTGAATGCCTCCAGAAAGGAGATAATGGGGGCATAAAACGTCCCATATACAATGGTGATGGCCAGCATGGTACCAAAGTCAACCGTAAAAAGATATTGCATCCAGATCAGGGCGCTGCAAAAGCTGCACAAGATATAAATGGAGCGACGGGCACCAAGGCGATCGGCCAGAGTACCCCATATGAGGGGAAAAAACACCATTGCGACCGAACGGACAGCTGATAATATGCCGATGTTCAAGCCGCTGAAGCCCAGATGATAGCAGTACAGGTTAAAAAATGGCAAATACATCCCCAGTACGCCAAAATACAAAAAGTACTGGGAACCGATAACAAGTCTATCTGTCGGCTTGCTTTCGGTGGTCATGGTCGATTCATACGGTATTTGTGCTAAAAGGGCAATGCCCTTGTCCAGGGTCAGCTTCTATAATGGGGACAGTCGCATTGGCCTGACGAAAAGGCAAAAATGACAGGTCAGCGTGATTTGTGCGCAGCAATGGGGCAGGGAGCTCAAAGTAAAGTTTCGGGGGCCGGTGATGCCGGAACGCAAAGATGCGCTAATCGATTTTGACGGCCACCTGTTTTGCTTTTTGTGTCGCGGGTCTTGGAACCACGATCGTTAATACGCCGTCTTTAAAGGATGCTTTAACCTGCTCTGGTTTGATGGAGGCTTGCAGCGTAAAAGACCGCTGGAATTTGCCGAAAAAGCGTTCTTTCCGATAGTAATGTTCTTCTTTGACTTCCGGATCAAGAAGCCGTTCGCCTTTGAGAATTAGCGCATTGTCCTTAACTTCAACCGAGATATTCTCCTTTTTAACGCCGGCCAACTCCGCTTTCAGGACAAAACCTTCGGTCGCTTCATAAATATCAACCGGTGGTCGCCAGTCGTATAGACCGCCGTCATCTTCCAGCTCACGGGCGGTGCCAAAAGATTCGCTGAAAATTCGATTAATACGATCCTGTAAGGCGGCCACGTCCCGGAAAGGATCCCACTTTACGGTTGGCATGATATAACCTCCTATTTTTTATCATTTACTTCGCCTGAAACGTAATCATACATGGATTCCTGTCAAGCTTTACAAAGGATGCAATCAGTGTTATTTTGTTG
>JASFGN010000034.1:0-10646 GCA_050123735.1 Desulfobacterales bacterium
ATGTTGCTGGTTGTCGTCATTCTGCTGGTGATCTATTTTATGCTGGACAGCTATTACTATCGTAAAGAAGGAATTACCGCCCCCGAAGAAGACGGTGTCAAAGAGCCCATAAAACTTGAAGGTATCCATAATTTCATCTTTTTAGGCGGCATCGTCGGATCGGTTTTGATGAGCGGCATGGTGGATTGGGGCGAGGTCAGTACCCTGGGCATCCACAGGGCGGTGCAGGACTGGGTAAGAGACGGTCTGTTGATTGTGATGGGCATCCTGTCGCTGGTGACCACACGCATACAGATCCGGGATGACAACGATTTTACCTGGTTTCCGATTGTCGAAGTGGCCTATTTGTTTATCGGTATTTTCATCACCATGATCCCCTGTTTGCTCATTTTAAAGGCCGGATCCGAAGGTGCCCTGGCATTTTTAGTAAACGGCGTCACCCAGCCGTTGCATTATTTCTGGGTAACCGGCGCGTTGTCGAGCTTTCTTGATAATGCGCCGACCTATCTGACCTTTTTTAACAGCGCCCTGGGCGCATTTTATCCCGGGGCTTCGGAGGCCCAGGCGGTTCCGCTGCTCATGACCGAAAATGCGATTTATCTAAAAGCCATTTCTGCCGGTGCGGTCTTTTTTGGTGCCTGCAGTTATATCGGCAATGCGCCTAATTTTATGGTGCGGTCGATATCCGAAGAGGCCGGCACACCGATGCCGAGCTTTTTTGGCTATATCTTAAAATATTCGCTGGTTTTTTTGGTTCCAACTTTTGTGATCGTTACATTTGTGTTCTTTTAAGAAAGTTTGATGTATTAACCACAAAGCGCACAAAGCTCACAAAGGGCACGAAGTATAAAATAAAAAAATTTTTCAAAAGCCTTCGTGCATCTTCGTGCTCACAGTGGTGTAAAAAGGAGCTTGAAAAGTACAGAGAGGTTGCGTGTTAGACAAATTGCTCAAATCCAATATCGCCATCGTCGGTGGCGGTAAATTTTGCAAAAACATGCTTGAATTGCTGTTCAGCAATCATTTTGAGGATTGCCGCCCGACAATTATGGGCGTCGCCGATATCAACGATCAGGCTAAAGGGCTGGTGTATGCCAAAGAAAGGGGAATATTTGCGACCGGCGATTTCCGCGAGTTTTATGGCTTTCAAAATTTGCAGATATTGATGGAGCTGACTGGCAATACAGAGCTTGTGAGCATTATCAAAAAGGAAAAACCGGATGGCATCGAGCTCATCGATCACGTATCGGCCCGCAACGTCTGGAGTGAGCTTCAGGTAGAGGCTGAAAAGAAAATCGCCCTTGAAGAGCTGCACAAAAACAATTTCAGTGCCGCGGAGATCGACGGCCTGTTTAAACGATTTGCCGACCGCCTGACAGAGATCCTCAAAAAAAGAGGCGAACGCTCGGTTGAAATCGAAAGAGGATTGATTAAAAGTGAAAGGGCCCTGTCCCAGATCATCGAGGGCAGCACAATCCCCACTTTCGTGTTGAATAAGGACCATGTGGTCACCCACTGGAATAAAGCCATGGAAATCGTTACGGGGACAAAAGCCGAAACGATGGTGGGAACCACCCGGCCGTCTACACCTTTCTGGGGAGAAGAGCGCCCCACCATGGCCGATGTCATATTAGATCAAATTGGTGAAGATGAGATAGAAAAACTCTACGGCGAGACATGGCGCAAATCGCCCTTGATTGAAGATGCTTACGAGGCCGAAGTTTTTTTTCCGCGTCTGGGGGAAAGCGGCAAGTGGTGCTGGTTTACGGCGGCACCCATCAAATCAACGGACGGCAGCATCGTCGGTGCCATTGAGACCCTCTGGGACAAGACCGAAGATAAGAAAGCCGAACAAGAGCGCGAACAGCACACCCGTGAGCTGACCACGCTTTGTTCAATTTATACGGCCTTAAACGCTCCCTCGGATCTGAACGACAGAATCAATCAATCCGTTGATGAGGTTATGAATTTTTTAACCGCTGACGGCCTTTGCATTTATTTAATGGAAGAGGACGGCAAATTTCATCTGCGATACTGTCAGGGCCTATCTAAACAGGTCTACCAAAAAATCCAGGCAGCCGATGAAAACAGCGTGATTCAGCGGGTGGCCGACTCCAACCAGTTTATGATCTATGAAGATCTGCCCGATGATTGCCCGGATGAAATCTGCCTGCTCGAAGATGAAAAACTGGTGTCGCTGGCTTATATCCCCATCAGCAGCAAGGAGCGGGGCGCGTTTGGGGTGATTCGCATCGGTAGCAAAAAACCCGGCCACTTTACGCGCGACCTCAAAAATGTGCTGGAGTTGATCGGCAACCGCATCGGGGTGGCCATTGAAAATGCAACCCTGCAGGAACAATATATCAAGTCCGAAGAAAAATACCGCACCCTGTTCAATAGCGATCCGCATCCGATCTTTATTCTCAGCCGGAATACGTTTAAAATTCTGGATATGAATAAACGCGCCGAAGACAGTTACGGTTATAAGGCAGATGAATTGTTGAAGACCCCCTTTCTTCAGCTGGGGGACGAAAACGATCAAGAACTGTCCGAGGGCTTGAAAAATCTTTCTGAAAACAGATCCATGTTGTTTACCAAAAAGCGGCACTATCGCAAAGGCGGCAAACCGTTTTTTGTCAATATCAATATCAGCTATGCCAAATACGGCAAGGCGGATGTAATTGTGGTGGCCACAACCGACATCACCGAAGTGGTCGAGAAGGAAACCCAGTTGATTCAGGCCGGTAAGATGACGACCCTGGGCGTGATGGCCGCCGGGATGGCCCATGAAATCAATCAGCCCCTGAATGTCATCCAGGTGTGCGCCGATTTTTTTCTCAAAATGCTCAATCGCGGTCAAAAAATTGAAGATGAAGACCTGCGCTCCATGGCCAACGATATTGTTGCCAATGTCGAACGCGCCAGCGGGGTGATTAAGCACGTGCGAGATTTTGCGCGACAATCAGAGCCCGTTCGCAGCCGGGTGAACATCAACGATCCGGTAAATGATGTTTTTAAAGTCCTGGGGCATCAATTAAAAGTCCACGATGTCGACGTCAAGCTGGATCTGGATCCGAATATTCCGGATATCCTGGCCGAACACAATCGCCTGGAGCAGGTATTTATCAATCTGGTGTCAAACGCCATCGATGCCATGGACGAAAAAGACAATCGCCCCGAGTTCAGTGATAAACAGAAGCAGTTGACGATTCAATCCGGTGTTGAAAACGGCCACGTCTGCGTCAGGGTAATCGACACCGGCACCGGGATGAGCGAAGAAGTCAAAAATAAAATCTTTGAGCCCTTTTACACAACCAAAAAAGTCGGTAAGGGCACCGGTCTGGGCGTCAGCATCAGTTATGGCATCGTGCAGGACTACAAAGGCACCATTGAAATTGAAAGCGAGCTCGGCATAGGCACAACCTTTATCTTGAAATTTCCTCCGGCATCTGAAACATAATAGCGCTATGGATAAATTATTGCTCATTGATGATGAACCGGACATCCTGCGGGTTCTGTCAATGTCCCTGAAAGCGGATGGCTATGATGTCGTCACCGCCGCCAACGGCAATGAGGGTATTGCAGCCTTTGAAAAAGAGCGACCGGAGATCGTCATCACCGATATCAAAATGCCCGGTATGGACGGCATCGAAGTTTTAAGAGAAATTAAACAGCTCAATGCCGATACCGAGGTGATTATCATCACCGGCCATGGCGACATTGAAAATGCCATCGAGGCCTTAAAACACGGCGCGTCGGATTTTATCAACAAGCCGGTCAGAGACGAGGCCCTTTCGATCGCGCTGCGCCGTGCCAGAGAAAAATTCGATATCCGGCAGCAACTCAAAGAATACACCATCGATCTGGAAAGAAAGGTGGAAGAAGCCACCCGGGAGGTGCGTCGGCGGTCCAATTTCCAGATCAATCTGATTCGCAGCTCCAATGACGGGATTGTCGCCACCGACAGGGATCTAAAAATCGTTATTTATAACCCCACTGCCAGGAAGATTTTCGGATACACTCCGGCTGAAACCATCAACAAAATGAAGGCCGGCGATTTATTTCCGGCCGATCTGGCCGGCGATCTGCAGGCCGCCCTGGCAGGCAAAAATAATATCAAAAACTTAGCCTGGCGCGAGATGATCATTACCTGCAAGGACGGTGACAATATTCCGGTGCGGGCATCGAGCACCATTTTGCTGGAAAACGACCGGCCGGTGGGGACGGTGGCCTTTTTTCAGGATTTGAGAGAGATCAAACGGCTTGAAAAAGAATTGCTCAAATCCGAGCGCCTGGCTGCCATCGGCCAAACAGTTGCCGGATTGGCCCACGGAATTAAGAATATATTGCACGGGCTCAAAGGCGGCAGCTACCTGGTTGATATTGGTATCAAAAAAAATGAATCTGAAAAGCTTAAAAAAGGCTGGGATATGATCAAGCGCAACATCGGTCGCACCTCGAATCTGGTGATGGATCTGCTTTCCTATTCCAAGGAACGCGAGCCGGAATTCGAAACCTGTCGGCCCAACCAGATAGCCGATGATGTGTGCGCGCTGGTTGAGGATAAGGCCAGTGAAAATAATGTCAAACTGGTCAAGGATTTTGATGACTCGATCGGCGAAGTGTTAATGGATCCCGATAGCGTCCACGAAATCTTATTAAATTTGATGTCCAACGCCGTGGACGCCTGCCTTTTTGACGAGGACACCAGCAAAAATTTTTGCGTCGTCTTGAAAACCATCCGTGAAAAAGATAACGTCATCCAGTTCGAGATCAGCGATAACGGTCTTGGCATGGACGATGAGGTCGTCAAACAGCTGTTTACATCCTTTTTCAGCACCAAGGGGCACCGCGGCACCGGACTGGGTTTGATGGTCACCCGCAAGCTGATTGCCGAACACAACGGCAGCATCGATGTGAAATCTCAGCCCGGCGAAGGGACGACCTTCATTGTGCGGCTGCCCTACAAAAAAAAGTAGGTGTCAGGTGTCAGTGTTCAGGTGTCAGAATCGGAGGATCTGAAGCTACAGCAGGTCGAATGCTGAACACTGACACCTGAAACCTGAAACCTGCCATTTGAGGAGGAACAACACTATGAGCAAAAAAGTTCTGGTCGTAGACGATGATCCGGATGTGCGATTGTTTAGTGTGACGGTCCTGGAGGAAAATGGTTATACGCCGTTGGAGGCCGAAGATGGTGAAAGCGGTCTTAAAAAGATTAAAGCCGAAAAACCGGATCTGGTTATCCTCGATGTATTAATGCCGCGCCAGAGCGGGGTGCGATTGTACCGGGAGTTGAAAACGTCAAAGGCCCTAAAGGACGTAAAAGTCATCATCCTTTCCGGGATTGCCAAAAAGACCTTTATGCGATCGCAGAAGGCCCTGACAGAATTTGGTGGTGAGCAAATTCCTGAGCCGGAGATATATCTGGAAAAACCGGTCGAGCCCGATGAGCTGGCCGATGTGATCAAAAAAGTGCTGGGCTGAAATTCGGTTTTATTACGTCAAACAAAGCAAGAGGTATGGTTGGCATGGAGATTAAGAAACTGCTTTTTGTGACCAAATTTGAAGAATTGGGTTTTGATGCATTGCGGTCGTTGCTCAGTTTGAGAAAAAGTGCGCTCGAGCACGTGGTGTTTGTGAATGTCATCGAAAGGGATCGGGTGGCCATGCGGCGGGGCAAAGGTTACCGGAAAGAAGAAGAGATCCGCCTGCGGGAAGCGGCCAATATCCGCTTTATCGACTGGGCCGAAAATCTCTTTGAGCAAGGAATGGAGGTCGGTGTCTACATCGTGGTCGGAAGCCTGGTGTCTGAGGTGATCAATGCGACCCGTAAAGAGGATGCCGATTTGATTGTCATCGGACGTTCGCATAAAGGGGTTCTTGAACATCTGTACTCGGGATCGGATGTGACCGAGCTGTTGCGACGGGCCTATACGCCGGTGCTGGTTTACAAGCAGCTCTCGGAGACGGCCATCTCGGTTGAAGAGCCATTTGAACGACCGTTGCTGGCCATCGACTGGTCGCCCGGAAGTCTGCGTGCCGTCGAATATATAAAAGCATTGAAGGACACCGTTCAGGAGGTCCACCTGGTGCACGTGGCTGATGAAAAGGCTTTAAAAGGATCTTCAGCCATGGCGATTCAAAAAACGCGCAAACAGGCGCGCAATAAACTGGATGACATCTGTGAAAGCTTCGAGGCGGCCGGGATCAAAGCCCGCGAGCATCTGTATATCGGCGATGCGGACGTCGAGATTGAAAAAGCAGCCAAGGACTGCCAGGCCAGCATGATCGTTCTGGGTTCCTCGGCAAAGGCCGCCTGGGTTGAAAAGTTCGTGGGCAGCACGCCCCGTAAGATTGCCGAAGAGTCCATTTATCCGACTTTGCTGATTCCGCCTGAAAAAGCAGAGGAGTGACGCCCAGGTCATTGTCAATAAAAAAGATATAGCCAGAAATTAATTTCCAAAAAATATTATTTACTGCTGGAATGCTGGAATAGTGGAATACTGGGTAAATGAAGCATCGATTTAGTATAGGGTCAATGGCAATTGCCATCATTTTCTTCAAGTCATTGCCGCAAAATACCAACCCCATCATTCCATCATTCCAACGGTCCAATATTCCAATCGGGGAATAGCCCCACATTGAGCCAGGAGGATGAACGTATGGCCGTCATCACCATCTCCAGACAATATGGCGCCGGTGGTAAAACGCTGGGCAGAATGATCGCCGCTGAGCTGGGCTATGAATTTGCCGACAGCGAAATTATCGCAAAGGTAGCCGAAATGGCCAATGTTTCCACGCACTGGGTGGAAACGGTGGAAAAAGAAGCCGGCGGCAAGCTTTCGCGGTTTGTTTCCAGAATGGTGTCGAAACCACTGGTGGACAAAATCTTGAAAGGTGAGCGGGGCTATATCGATGAAACCATATACCTCGATTATCTGGTACTCATTATTGCCCAGATTGCCGATGAAGGCGATGTCGTCATTTTAGGACGGGGCAGCCAGTATATCTTAGACGACCATCCGGAGGCTTTCCATATTCTGATGATCAATTCGTTTGAAAACCGGGTGCGCTTCATGCAAAAAAACTATGACCTGTCGGAAAAGCGCGCCACGCGCATCATCAGAGGTGAAGACAAACGCCGCAAGACCCTTTATCAAAAACTCGGCAAAACCGACTATGACAACCCATTCCTTTATCATCTGGTACTCAATATGAGCAGGCTTTCGCTCCAGGAAGCCAAGCAGATCGTGTGTCATCGGATTAATCTCCAAAAGGAGTAATTACATGTGTCGTGGAAAAATTTTTTTTAGACT
This sequence comes from Desulfobacterales bacterium, assembly GCA_050123735.1. Lineage (GTDB taxonomy): Bacteria > Desulfobacterota > Desulfobacteria > Desulfobacterales > JAHEIW01 > JAHEIW01. Next base: position 7,320 of record JASFGN010000034.1, read on the forward strand.
CTTATTTATAGGGGCGGTCTTTGCATCAATGCCGCTGGTGCTGTTCGCCCATGATTGGAATGCGCCTGAGGAAGCCGCCCAACGCCCGAATCCGGTGCCAAAGGATGCGGCTGCTATTGAACGAGGTCAAAAACTATATGAGCAATTTTGTGCCAACTGTCATGGCAAAAACGGTCAGGGCGATGGGCCTCTAGCAGCCGCTTTGAATCCCAGACCGGCCAATCTGGCAGAGCGTGCCGGGCACCATACGGATGGTGATTTTGCCTGGAAGATCGCCAATGGTCGCGGCGTCATGCCGGCTTATAAAAACCAATTGACGGAGAATCAAATCTGGGATTTAACCCATTTTATTCAGAGCTTAAAAAAATAATACCTGAGCTTCGCCGGGAAGCCTTAAATGAAAAATTATCCCGCAGAAGATGGATACTTTTTTGAGGGGTGCCCTTTTAAACGGTAGGCCACAGTTCCCTTCGGATGATCGTACCAGCCGGGGTCTTTGTCATAGGATTGCAGTTGATCCCTCACTTTCACCACTGTGAACATCCCACCCATTTCGATATTGCCGAACGGGCCCTTGCCCATCATCATGGGTAACGTATTTTTGGGGCCCGGCATATGATCTGCGTGGTCGGCGTGCTCGGCCATTCCGTTTTCCCCCATCGCCATATAGCCGGGGATCATTTTGCGAATTTTCTCCTCCAGCCCTTTTTGATTGGCTCCGAGGGTGTTGGGGATATCATGCCCCATGGCATTCATCGTATGATGGGATTTATGGCAGTGAAAAGCCCAATCCCCCGGCGCATCGGCGACAAACTCAACGTCACGGGTGGCGCCCACCGGCATCAGGACAGTTGTCTCCGGCCAGTGCCCGGCCTCTGGTATCTTGCCACCGTCGGTGGCGGTAACTCGAAACGCATGCCCATGGATGTGAATGGGATGCTCATCCATGCTGAGATTGGCAATTCGTATTCTGACCCGATCATTGGTTTTGACCACCAGGTGATCGACGGCCGGAAACACTTTGCTGTTGAATGTAAAAATGTTAAAGTCCAGCATCACAGCCGGGTCCGGCCGGTACGTCCCCGGATGAATGGCCCATGTATGCAGCATGATGGCAAAATCGCGATCAATTCGCGGGCGCTCCGGATTTTTGGGGTGTACGATGAAAAATCCCATCATTCCCACGGCCAGTTGGAGCATCTCGTCTGCGTGCGGATGGTACATGAAGGTGCCGTGCTGGCGCAGCGTAAATTCATAAACATAGGTTTCGCCGGGTTTGATATGGGGCTGGGTCAGGCCGCCGACACCGTCCATGCCGTTGGGCAGAAAAATACCATGCCAGTGAATACTGGTATGTTCGGCCAGCTTGTTGGTGACCAATATGCGAACCCGGTCGCCTTCGACGGCTTCGATTGTCGGGCCGGGAGTCTGTCCATTATAGCCCCAGCATTTAACCTTCATCCCTGGTGCAAATTCACGTTCGACCGGTTCGGCAATCAAATGAAACTCCTTGACGCCGCTTTTCATTTTATACGGCAAGGTTTTGCCGTTGGGCGTTACCACCGGAGTGTAGGGTCTTGTGCTTTGACCTTGGGTAGATGGTATCTTATGGGAGTGCACTTCATTTTTTGTGGTAGCGGCGTTGGCTTTTTTCAGCAATGCGCTTCCGGTAAATGAGCCCAGTGCTGAAAGAAGGATTTGACGTCTGGTCAGCATTTAATTTTACTCCTTTTACGATGATGCTCGACTTTTATTTATTTTGTTTTACAGGTGCACGAACATCCTGTTTTGTCATTTTATTGTGAGCGGGCATATCGGGTCCTGAGTCATGTCTGCTCTGCATATGATCCGGCAGGAGGCCGCCCAAAGATCTTTGCATTTCGGCCCGAATAATCCAGTAATCCCGGATGGCTTCAAGGGACTTTTGGTAAGCCTCAAACTCCTGCTGTTTGGCCATAATCAAATCGAAAGCACCTGTCAGCATATAGTTATAATTTTTAAGCGTCAGATCGACGATCTGCTCTCTGAGCGGTAAAACAGTTTGCCGGTAATGATCAATTATATTTCGCTTCATGATCAGACGGTTTCTCAAGGATCGTAACTCTGAACGAATATCGATTGCCTGAGCCGTTAATCGGCTCTGGCTGCGACGCAGCTGTGCTTCAAGCCGGGCAATGTCGGTCTGGCGTTGATTGAAGATCGGCAGCTCGATTGCGAGATCGGGACCGGTTACCCAGGTACGATCGGTTTCGCGTTCTCTGCTGATTCCCACCTCAATATGCCCGACCCAGCGCCAGTCGATCGTGATGCCCAGGGCCTGGGCCAGAGCCTCTGTTGCTTTTCTTTCAGCGGCCAGATCGAGACGGTTTTCGATGGCCATAGATTCCACATGCTCCAGCGGCATTTCATCTTTTGGAATATCCGGCAACTGCTCCGGCAAACGCCAGTCGGTTTGAGAGCCCCACAGGCCCATCAGTCGCGTCAGATGTTCGCGTTCATCGAGCAATTCTGTTTCGCTATTTGCCAATTCCAATCGCGACTGTTCAAAATGCGCCTGCTCGGTGGCCAATTCAAGATCGCTGATATTGCCCGCCGAATACAACCGTTGCGCCAGTTCAAAAGAATTGCCGGCTGCCAGGGCAATTTCATTTCTCAAATCCCGAATCTGACGGGCGCCAAGCACCGTATAATAAGATTTTTGTACCTGGGCGACCATTTGAATGACCTCATCGGCAACCTGCAGTTTAACCTGCTCAAAGCGGATGGCGGACAGTTTCTTGCGGGCCGGCTGCATCAACACATTTAAGAAATTTTGGGTGATTCCAAACTCATAATTATTATATTCACCGGATTTGTTAGGGTAGCGGACCTGGCCAAAAATTACCGGATTTTCGAGCAGGCCGGCTTCAACCACGTCTGCCTGAGTAATCCCCAGATCTTCATACGCTGCCTGTAAGTTTGGGTTGTTGAGCAACGCTATCTGTACGGCTGTTTCCGGCTTCAGTTCACTTTTAAGCAGCTCGGCGACGGCTTCCTCCACCTCACGGTCAGCCTCGGTTTCCTGATTCCACTGAAGACGGTAATCGACGCGCTGTTTGACCAGGCCCCTGACCTCATTAAAGCCTGCCTCTTTAGGGACCTGGGCACATCCGGCTGCAAACAGTACGATACCCAAAAGCAGTCCTAAACAATTTCGTTTATATTTCAATGGTTATGCTCCTGATGCTGGTTATGTCTCTCCGTGTGATCGGGTTTCATTTTGGATTCCGAATCCGAATGGTTTTCGGTGTCAGTTTTCATGTTGTGATCCTTGTGTTGCATGCTGCT
>JASFGN010000035.1:0-10598 GCA_050123735.1 Desulfobacterales bacterium
TGCCGGCGAATCGGGAACAGCGGCTGAGGCGACGCCTTCGGAAGCACCGGTTGAAGCAACTCCCTCGAAAGCACCGGCAGAAGAGGCGGACGATGAGCGCACCAAAGGTCTCGAGATGCGATTGGCAGCACTGCAGGAGGAAAATGCGGCCCTGCAGACGGCGCTTAGCTCCGATAAATCCGCAACCGAAAAAAATCTTGAGTTAACCGATCGAATCCAATCCCTGATTCAGGCCAAAAACACCGTCGAGCAGGAAAATTCGACGCTACGCGACAAACTGGACCAGGCACAGGACTTGGCCGGTGAAAATGAGCAACTGAAGACCCAGATCGCATCTTTGACCGAAATCAGATCCCGCTTGGAAAATGAAAAGGCTGAATTTGAATCCGCCGGCAGCGAAAAAAATCGACTGGCGGATAAAATTCGTGAATTAGAAATGCAGGTTCAGGCCTGCGCTGATGAAAAAGCCGAACTTGAGAAGAAAAATGCCGCCCTGCAAGACGTTGACAACCGGAATCAAGATCTGCTGGCTGAAAATCAGAAGCTCACATCAACGGTTGCGGCAAATGCCGATGAAATCAGTACGCTCAAATTACGTTTGAATGAAATCCGGGCAATGACCCAAATGAACAAAACGTCGGATACCCAGAGCTCGGAGGCCAAAACCGAGGACAGAACACCCTGACGCGGTCATGCCCGGGCGATCGGATCCGGGCAGGTATACCCGTCAACTGTATAGCCCGGCGAATACAGAAAAATAAGGAGGCCCCTATGAAAATACACAAATATACGGGCAGTCTGGTCATGATCACCTTGCTGGTGGTCATTGTGCATTCCGGCCTTGCTGCCAGTCTCAGTGACATGGCCAAAGAGGCCCAGAAAGCCTTGGGTGGATCTGCCGGCGGGCTCAGCAATGATGAAATCACCGCGGGCCTCAAGGAAGCACTGCAGGTGGGAACTGAAAAAGCGGTGGGACTCGTATCCCAGCCGGATGGATTTTATAAGAATCCGGCGATTAAGATTCCGCTGCCGGAGTCCGTTCAGAAAGTCGAAAAATTGCTCAGAACAGCCGGCTATGGCGAAAAAGTAGATGCATTTGAGCTTAGCATGAATCGAGCCGCAGAGCGGGCTGCACCTGAAGCCAAATCCATTTTCTGGGATGCAATCTCTGACATGAACTTTGATGATGCCCAAAAAATCCTAAACGGGCGCGACAATGAGGCAACACTTTATTTTCAGGATAAAACCTCAACGCGGCTCCAAGAGGTTTTTAAGCCTATTGTCAAAGATGCCATGGGCGAGGTGGGGGTTACGCGATCATACCAGGATCTAAACAGCGAAATCACGAGCTTGCCGTTCGGCAAAAGCACCAGTTTTGATTTGGACCAATATGTCACCGATGGGGCCTTGAAAGGGCTGTTTAAGATGCTGGCCGAGCAGGAGAGACAGATCCGCACCCAGCCGGCCGCCCGGGTGACCGATCTGCTCCAGAAGGTTTTTGCAGGCCAGTAGGCTAATAAAACTGAAACCTTTGGAAACGATTTCAGAAATAGTAGATCACGCTCAATGGCAAGGCGAAAACCGATTCAAAAGTGGAGCATACACGTTAGTATTCGAGCATTTTGAGTCGGTTTTCAACGCAGCCATTGAGCTTGAGATGCATTTCTGAGATCGTTTCTAAAAGTTGTATGGGCGGCTATCCGCTTTAGCCTCATAAAAACCGTCGATTTCCTCACCCAGGGAATCAAGATAGTCGGCCAGCTCTTTGTCGCTGTTGAAGCTAAGGGTTCCCACATGACCGCTGATAGGGGCTGTATTACCAGCGGTCGTTCGACGGCACATGGATTGCAAAAAGAGATCGGGATCGTTCTGGTAGGTTTCGGCCAGCTCTGCGGCGCTGATGGTTTTGCGGGGGTGTCCGTAGGCATCAAAATATACGTAATATTTCATTAGAGATACGCCTGGGTATGCAGTTCGTTGATAATCGCAACGACTTTTTCGTGGGCCTCCTCGATTTCTTGCGCTTCAAGTGCACCTTGGTGTTCAATTGCATCCACCACCAAAAATGCGCCTCTTTTGGGCAAACTGTTAAAAAGCCGAATCTGGACCTCGCCGGGCAAATCAGCAATGACCTTTGCCAGTTCATCGATATTAATGGTTTGCAAAAATTGCTTAAGGGCCGCATTATTGAGCGGCCCCAAAAGCTTGCCCAGTTTGGAGGCTGAATCTGATGCCGCCGGTTTTTTTTCAACGTCTTTCAGGTAGGCTTCCAACTTTTCGATTTCCTCGATATCGAACTCTTTTTTGTAGACATCATGGCCGCTTTCACCCAGAAAAGACAGCAGAAGCTCTTTTAAAAGCTTGGGGTGCGCGCCCTCCATGATTCCGATGACGCCTTCCAGGATGATACAGCGTTCCAGCAGAGCTTTGCCCGTATAATCGGCGCTAAAAATGTAAAGCTCTAATATCGTTCTGGCGGTTGTGCTTATAACGCCGTCCAGTGCCAGCTCCAGTCCTTTGCGTAGCAGAAATGATTCGCTTTCTTCGGCTGCCTTTCCCAGCGACAGCAGGCCATAATTACGGGCGCTGGTCGCCAGATAAATGATATCGCTAACCAGCGTCAGGCAATCGTCTTTTTCACTATCGCTTATGCGCATCTGCCGGCAGAATTCAGCATCATAATGCATACCATCTCCCTGATTCTCTGCCCCCGGAAAGTCCTTTCATTAGCGCTGTTTCAACAGACGCCTTTCAATTTGTTCTTTGGTCCATTGCAGCTGGTTTCTATTTTTTCCCGTTTGATACAGATCAATCATCTCGGCTGCAACTTTTTTTGCGTGCTGATGGCCTTCAAGCGTCACAGCCTTAATTATACGCCAATTGCCGGTTTTGGTAAAGTCAATAAAGGCTTCGCGCAGCTGGGGAAACAATTCTTTTAGCATTCCATCTAAAAATGCAGCGTAAAATCCCAGGCCGGCAAATTTTCGATTTGCAATCAAATGATGGAGCGTTCCGCTCGGGTGGGTATCCGCCAGCAGATCTTTAAGCGCTCTGGCAAGCAACTCTACAGGGGAGTGCGGGAAGACAGCAATCAGTTCGCGCCAGATTTTAGGGTCAAAGGTGGCATCGCTGAGCTCCCCGATTTCATGATAGATATAGTTATCTTTTTGGGCGGCCAGAATGGCGGGCAGATGTTGTTGCATCTCCCCGGCGTCGAGCTTTTTCAGCCCGCAGTGTTCTAAAGCATACCGCAATGCCGGGCGACCCGACTTTTTTATGTAGACCATTTGGTCCCACAGGTACATCCGGGCCGAATCGGTTCGCAACAGGATTTGCCTGTCCTGGGTAAGTGCCGGCAGTGTCAACAGGTCCCGGGCCAGTTCACGCCCGAGCGAGTAAACAGCATATCCGTTGTTGTGGCGCTTATCTTCGATTTCGGCCAGAAAAAATGACGGTTTTAAGCTAAACGCATATCCGGCTCCGTAAAAAAGGCCCCGGGGCTCAAGAATCGCATTGATGGCGGAGGTGTCATACAGATCATAGACGTTACCCTGGATTGCAATGTCGGTTTGTTTCGCATCTGCCAGTTTTTCCCAGAGCGCTTCTTTTTCACCAATCCAATCCAGAATTTCAGAGGTGTCTTTTTCTTCCCAGGGATTTAAGCGGTGCTCCCATTTATACAGATCTCGCAATCGCAATGCCAGGCCGCAGGTTGAATATAATCCGGCGTGCTGCGCATCGGAGATGTCACAATTATGCAAAACCTGGCGGGTTAAATCTTCGATTTCATTCATCAGCGCAAATTTCATCATCTGTCGAGCTTTGCAATGAGATCTTCAAGCACATCCCGTGATGCGGCACGTGCAATTGCAGTGGACGGAATGAATGTTTTCATGCTTTCCTCCTATGGCGCTCAAGCATCGCTTTTGATTTGTGCATTTTTCAACACCATACGCAGGCGCCTCGGGCGTATCATAGCGTGGCGATCCACATCGGATCGGGACTTAAATTAAGACCGATATCCCGCATTGACCAGTGCCGGGTTCAAAATAATTACAATCCAGCGGTTAATAATGGCATCAGATCAAGTGTTGCTGTATGCTGGTTTCTGGCTCATGGCCGCCGGCTTCTGGTCACTGGCTTCTGGCCGGCAGCAAGTAGGATACGCTCAGCCCCACGTCCAGATAACGAATAACAAATGCGTATGCATTGACCTTGACAGCTAAAGCCGATGATTATACTTTGCTTGAATTTCAACGGTTGTCAATAAAGAGGCAGCGTGGAAAGAGCGATGTTGGGATTCAAATGCGCGGCCATGCATGATCCGGTGAGACCGGTCATCAAGCAAGCCGCTGTTATCGGTTGGGAAGCCGAAAAGCGACTGGCCTAAAGGTGAGCGTTTCAAACTAAAAATATGGGCAATATTTTAAACTATTGATTTTTTTTATTCATCATCATGCCACATAAGTCTGCATCCCCACCAGAGCCGGTGCCGGCCGCCACGGTGATCCTGGCCCGTCAGCATCGGTCGGAGTTACAGGTCTATTTGTTGAAACGGCATGCCGGAAGCGGATTTATGGCCGGCCATTATGTGTTTCCGGGCGGCATTCTGGATCCGCAAGATTGGCAATACGGCTTCTGGCAGCATCAGGTAGATTTGGGCGGCCAAAATCTTTACAATCGTCTGGGCGGCGGAAGACTGTCTGCGGAACAAATTGTGGCATATGGCGTAGCGGCAATCCGTGAGACGCTGGAGGAGGCCGGCGTATTTTTTGCCAAGCGCGTCAATCAGAGCCGTACGGATATAGAACATGCGCTGCGCTTGCGCGACCGCAAGGACCTTCCGCCGGATTGGTTCGCCAACCTGGCAGAATCTCGAGGTTGGACACTGTTGCTGTCCGCTTTATCGCCCTGGAGCCATTGGATCACCCCTGTGCAGATGAAGCGCCGTTACGATACCCGCTTCTGGCTGGCATGCATGCCCTCCGACCAGCACTGCCGGCCGGATCAGCTTGAAACCACTCATGGGCTATGGGTCAACCCTAAAGAAGGCCTCAGCGGCAATCTCAGCGGTCAGATTCCTTTGAGCCCGCCGACCCTGGTAACCTTGCATCAATTGTTGACTTTTGATTCACTCGCGGATTTGAAAGCAGAAATGCTTCAGCGGAAATGGGGAAAGCCTATTTTCCCGCGGATGATTCCGCTGGATCGTGGGGCCATACTGATCGAACCCTGGGATGCGGCCTACGATCAGCCTGACATCGACATCAATGTCGCCGGGTTGGAAAAAGCGCTCCTGCCGGCCGGTGCGCCGTTTTCCAGGATATGGTATTATGAGGGTTTATACCGGCCCATAAGCGCCTGATGCGCAGGCGGTTTTGAATGCCGTCGCCTTCAGGTGTTGGTCTCGATATAATCGGAACCGAATACATTTCTTCCGATTGTCAGCCTCAATTCTTTATCCGGCAGTTCACTTTCATCACCTGGCCAGTGAATTCCCTGCCAGATAACACGGTTAAGGCCCCCGTCTCTTTTACACCGAAAACAAATTGGCGGCTTTTTACCTTTTTTTTGCGGTTGGCCGTAAACATGCACCAGCTTTCCGATTGGATTTCCCTGAGGTGAAACGCCGCACAGCAGCGAACAACCGCAATCTAAAAATTTGAAAGCCACGCCGATCGCTTCGGGGAAAGACTCCAAAATGGTCTGACAGGCCTGGTCAAAGGCAGTTGATCGAAAATTCGTTTTTTCTTCCATACCAGCTGTTTTCCATTCTCCGGGGTTGTGAGAAACTTGAAACAATTTAAACTTAAGCATTAATGCTTCATTTGGAAACAGACGGCAACCAGAATTTGAAAAAATGCAGTTAAATTTGAGACACGGGTGCCTTCTGGCAAGAATGGGGAGGCGGTTGTTGAAACCGGCGATATGTCTGCTGTCCCGAAGCACAGCGCTAGCAAGTTACAGCCACGAAATCCCCTGTGCGGTGCATCAAGTATCCGGGCTACCGGTACACCGCCGCCACCTGTCACTTAGTGCAGCAAAACTATGGATACGGCAATTATGGCAATCGCCAGACCGATAACATCATATTTATCCATGTGATCTCCTCTTGGGCAACGGGGATTTCTTGCTTCAAAAGTATGCGATAATGCCGGCAAACTTCTGCAATGCTAAATCCGTGCAAAAACCGTGCTCAGAGGGTTAGATTTTATTTTTTATGTTTTTAATACAAATACTTATATCAATCGCAGAACCATGCCTCGAACTACATATGTAGAAAAATATATAAGTCAGCGTATACTTTAATTGACACCTTGCAGCACATGTATCTTGTGCGTCTGATTGCCGTGCGCTTGGATATGTCGATGGCAATTGAGGAATAAAAACCGTCCCCTTTATCAACGGCAGGGCTTTGGTCTCTAAACGGTTTGAAAGGCCCGCTGCGTGGTCTCGATTATTTTACGCCTTTGGCGGCTTGTGCAATGGGCAGCTGCCTTGGGCCCGGTCATCCTCTTGGGCGGGAGAAGCCTCGTACTTGCGCGGATCAACCTTGCCGAACGCCAACGCTAAATATGACTGAACATCGTGTACTCGGTTTCTTTTCCGAGCAGGGTATCAATTTGTTCCTGCAGCTGAATACGTTCGGGATTCCTTACCCAGCGGTTCCAATCTTCAGCAGATTCCCAGGTGCTGACCACGACGGTCTCACCGGGCTTGTCAATGCGCTGCAATGTTTCGCCCGAAATATAGCCGTCCTGCTTGGTGGTGGCAATCCTTAATGCTTTGATGAGCGGCAGCAGAGAAGATTCTTTGTTTTTGGGCACGATGCGTTTGATAACAATTTTAACGGTCATAACGGGCTCCTTCGGGTTTCAACAGCCGTAAAACAATTCGGCCCCATTCTTTAAAATTTCTATACAGTCTTAGCTGATGTTGATGTGCTTTGCAATGGATTTAGTGCGCAGCCGCCCAAAACCGCCAGGCTGAATTGATATCGGCTGGAGCACCGGTCATCATTATTTAAATCTGCAGTTCGACGATGTCGCCCTCCTGCAGGACATAATCGCGCTGAACCATCTGACCGTCAAACACGGCCGGGCCCCATACCTTGGCTGATTTCAATTTGTGTGCGAAATCCTGGTGCACTTTGCCCGCAAAATCAGCCATGGTGCTGCCTTTTTGAAGCACAAATGGGGCCTTTAAATCCGGTTTTCTACCGGGAGACTTCGTGTATACCCGGATGATGTTCAGTCGCTCTACCAGCGCGGCCTTGAGCTGATCCAGGTTGCGTCCTGTTTTAACCGAAGCCGACACCATCGGCCAATTGTCAGCCAGCAGTTCCCGGAAAATTTCCAAATTTTCATCGGTTTGCGGATCATCGTTTTTATTGGCCAAAATCAAAAACGGCAACGAACGGATGCCTCGCTGGTCCCTGTAGCGGTCTTTCAGGCGCAAGGGGACAATGCGCTGCGCTTCGAGCAATACCAGCGAGTCCTCGATCTGCTGCCAGGGATCGGTTTGCAGATCCACCATTAAAAGAACCAGGTCACAGCGTCTTATGAGATCCATCATTTCCGGATCGACGTATTCCTTGCTCAGCGGCGGTGTATCGATCAGCTGGATCTGAATATTTTCAACCGGCATCATGCCGGGGGTCGGTTTCCACGTCGTGTAAGGGAAATCAGCGACTTCAGGCGAAGCGTTGGTTACCCTGGCAACCAGAGCAGATTTGCCGACGTTGGTCATTCCGACGACGACCACCTGCCCGGCGCCTTCCTTATTGATGTGATAGGCGGATTCGTGTCGACCCAGACTTTTTTTAGCCCGGGCGGCTGATTTTAATTTTGACAGTCGTTTGCGCAAATCGGCGCGCAATTTATCGGTTCCCTTGTGCTTCGGGACGATGCTGATCATTTCATCAAGACAGGCGAGTTTTTCCGCAGGTGTTTTGCTTGAACGAAAACGCTTTTCAGCCTCATAATATTCTGGCGGCAGGTTTGTTGGCATAATGATCACCTCTGGGCAGGCATTTCATTATCGGCAACAGTGTCGTTTCACGTTAAAGAAATTTGCCATTAAAGTCAACCGGCTCTGCACGCCTGTTTTTTCAGTGGTTGATTTTTAGGCGCTTGAAGTTTATTCATGTACAATTAAACGAAATGCGGTTATCAAAAAACGGTTGAATCTCAGAAAGGACGATCCCGGACAATGGATAAAAAATGGGTGGAAGCTTTTGCCAAAATGACATACGGTATCTATGTCCTGACATCGCAAGCGGGCGAAGCGGTCAACGGCATGATTGCCTCCTGGGTATCGCAGGTTTCCTATGACCCGCCGCTCATAATGGTCGCTGTTCATCCCAGCCGATATTCCCATCACCTGATTGAGCAAGGTGGCTGTTTTGCACTGCACGTATTGTCCGACGATCAGACAGATTTCCTGGCGCGTTTTAAGACACCGGATGTCGATCATAAATTTTCCGCACTCGATTGGACGACCGGCTTAACCGGCTGCCCGATCCTGAGTGACTGCCTGGCCTATCTTGAATGTGAGCTAAGAACCCATTACCGGCCCGGTAATCATACCCTGTTTATCGGCCAAGTGATCGGGGCCGGCATTTCCAGAGATGGGAAGCCTTTCACATCGTTGGATTATGATGGCGTATACCTGGGTAAAGCCTGAGCCGGGCAATGACATCTGAGCCGACCGCCGGATGCATTTCTGAAATTGATTAGAAGTGGTTTCAAAACCCCATCTAAGGCTCAATGGCTGCGTTGCCCCGCAGGGCGGGATTCGCTTCTGATTTTATAAATTAGGGTGCAGCACAGGCCTCCGGTAAATGCTCACATACCCATGTATGCTGCGCTTTCCCGATCTGCCTGATGCCTTGCCCTTGAACCTTATCCGAGGTTTTGAAGCCACTTCTATAAAAAATCATAAAGGAAAGGAGAGCATGCTTATGGCTTCCTGGAAAAGCTATCTGGAAGAAAATCAGGATCGTTTTCTGGAAGAGCTGCTGGCGTTTTTACGCATTCCCAGCATTTCCAGCTTAAAGGAACACAAAGCAGACGTGCAGCAAGCAGCGAACTGGGTTGCCGCACGGATGCAGGCCGCCGGCATCGAAAATGTCGAGGTGTTGCCCACCGGCGGTCATCCGGTCGTTTACGGCAACTGGCTGCACGCAGGCGAAAAACCCACCATTTTGATTTATGGACATTTTGACACTCAGCCGGTGGATCCTCTGGAGCTGTGGTCTCAGCCGCCGTTTGAGCCGACCATCAAGGATGATCGCGTCTATGCCCGGGGGGCTTCCGACGACAAGGGCAACATGCTGGTGCCGATTCTGGCCGTGGAAGCCATGCTCAACAGCACAGGGCGGCTGCCTGTCAACCTTAAGTGCTTTTTTGAAGGCCAGGAAGAGATCGGCAGCCCGCAGCTGCCTGAATTTATTTCGGCCAACCGTGAGCGCCTGGCCTGCGACCTGATTTTCAGTGCCGACGGCGGTCAATGGGATGAAGACCAGCCGGCGCTCATGATCGGGCTCCGTGGTTTGTGTAACCTGCAAATTGATGTTCAGGCGGCTAAAAGTGATACCCATTCCGGAACTTTCGGTGGAACCATCATGAACCCGATCCATGCCCTGGTGCAGCTGCTGGAATCCATGCACACCCGGGATGGCAAAGTGGCCGTAGACGGCTTTTATGATGCCGTACGTGCGCTCTCGGAAACTGAAAAGGCCCAGATTGCGCAAATCCCCTATGATGAATCGGCCTATAAAAACGGGCTGGGTGTTGAACAGCTTTTTGGTGAGCCCGGCTACTCAACATACGAACGGGCCTGGGTCCGCCCCACGCTGGAAGTAAACGGTATCTGGGGCGGATTTCAGGGTGAAGGGGTCAAAACCGTCCTGCCGGCCACGGCCCATGCTAAAATCAGCTGCCGGCTGGTGCCGGATCAGGATCCGGCAAAAATCCTTGAATTGATCGGCAGCCATATCAGCAGGCACCGGCCACCGGGTGTGAAAGTGACGGCTGAACCGAACCCCAGCACTGCAGACCCCTATTTGATTCCTTCCGATCATCCGGGCAATCGGGCTGCTGCTGATGTTCACCAGGCGCTGTATGCCAAGCAAGCGTATTACGCGCGCATGGGGGGCAGTATTCCGGTTTGCGGCCTTTTTTTAAAGGAGCTGGGCGCCTATACGGTCAACTTTGCATTCGGCCTCAAAGATGAAAACATCCATGGGCCGGATGAATTCTGGCGTCTCAAAAGCTTTAAACGCGGCCAGCAGGCCTATGGCATGCTGCTGGAGAAATTGAGTGATATCAAACTCACATGATCCAAGCATGCGTCGATCAGCGAGGATCACAGGGGGTCAAACTGTCTGTGGGAAAATGTTGCGAGGCATGTTGAATTTGCCGGGGTGATTATTTTTCAGATCAGGTCTCATGTTTCTGTGATATACCCTCCATTTTGTCGATCAGCATTTTCAGCAGATCTTCCTTAAATCCATAGGGCATGACATTGAAGACCTCGTGCAGGCGCTCTTCCCAGCGGTTCATGATGCCGGTGGGCGTGGGCTTTTCCCAGGTGAG
>JASFGN010000036.1:0-10557 GCA_050123735.1 Desulfobacterales bacterium
GGCTATTCCTGGACGTGGGATCTGAAGGGGACCCGGAAGACAGCGCAAGAGTACCGGGCAATGCTGGTGCACCTATTTGAACAAAATGGGTTTCGGGTGTTTGAGACGAATGAGCCCAATGTCTGCTTGAAGCCGGAAAATGTATTAATGTGCCGTTTGGGCAACAACATTTCCAGGGAAACCAAAGACCGTTTCAAATGGTTGCGCTTTGGCTTGAGACCGTGGGCCTGGAAGGTTTGATGTCATCTTAAAATGAAAAGGTAAGCATAATGGTTGGAGATCGAAGGGTTTGGATAAACGGCGATGTTGTCCCCTGGGAAAAAGCCACCGTCCATATTATGAGCCACAGCTTCGGCCGGGGTTCGGCTATTTTCGAGGTCATCAGCTTTCACGATACGGCACGTGGGCCGGCTGTTTTTCGTCTGGAAGCCCATATCGATCGTCTGTTTCGATCGGCTGAACTGCTGGACATGGCGCTGCCATATTCAAAAGAAGCGCTGTGCGATGCCGTTGTAAGCACGATAAAGCGAAACCGGCTCAGCCAGGGATTTATCAAAATCATATGCTTTTATCCGGAAATTTCTTTCGAAATTATCCCGCCCGACAGACAATTGAGCGTATCGGTATTCGCCCTGGATCCGGCGCAGGATCTGGGGGTCAGGGGCGATCCGTTCACCGAGGGAACAACTGCTTATGTGAGCAGCTGGCGCAAGCTGGATCCCAGGACCGTTCCGATTGAAGCCAAAGCGGCTGCCAATTATTTAAACGGTATGGTCGCCCGTTTAGAGGCCCGGAAAAAGGGCTTTAAACATGCCATTATGCTGGATACGCAAGGGTTCATTGCCGAAGGGGGCACTGAATCTGTGTTTCTGGTAAAAGACGAATGCTTGCTGACGCCATCCACGGGAACGGTGCTCAAAAGCATCACGCGCATGTCGATTCTCGAAGCAGCTCAGCAAGCCGGTGTCAAGTGCAGTGAGCAACAGTTAAAACCCCAACAGCTCGCTGAAGCTGAAGAAATCTTTTTAGCCAGCACACCTTTCAAAGTCCTGCCGGTTACGCAGGTCAACGATCGCAAACTGCCGGATGCCCCCGGACCGGTAACCCGCAAAATTGCCGAGCTCATCAACGCGATCGTTGCGGGCAACGACGATCGCTTTGCAAGCTGGCTCTACGCAGTGGAATAAAGCAATTTTGCTTAAGATCATGCCATGCAACCAGATGTCGAAAAAATCCTTGCCGGGGATCAACTGGCCGGCGCCAGACTGATTCGGCAACTTGAAGAAGGTGACCCCAGTGGTCTGGCGGGGCTTAGAACCCTATTCGCGCACGCCGGAAAAGCATTTATTGTGGGCATCACCGGTGCGCCGGGTGTCGGAAAATCAACCATTGTGAATCACATGATTACCGAATGTCGCCGGCGGGAATTAAAGGTGGCCGTGGTGGCGGTTGACCCCTCAAGTGCGCTGACAGGGGGCGCCTTTTTGGGAGATCGCCTCAGAATGGGGCAGCATGCTGAAGATAGCGGCGTGTTCATCCGATCGATGGCCACGCGCGGGCATGTCGGCGGATTGAGCACCACCACCCGCGAGGTCGTGCTGGTACTGGATGCCATGGGATATGACATGGTGATCATCGAAACCGTTGGCGTCGGGCAGGATGAAGTCGAGGTTGCCGAATTTGCGCACACGACCCTTGTGGTCTGTTTGCCCGGGGCAGGTGATGAGATTCAGGTCCTCAAAGCCGGGTTGCTGGAAATCGGCGATGTCTATGTCGTCAACAAGGGCGATCTGCCGGGTGCCGATGATGAAGTGGCCCGCCTCAGGGGCATGTTACAAATGGGGAAAAAGCCGAAGGGCAGCTGGATCGCACCGGTGCTCGTCACGGTGGCGGTTAAAGCTGAAGGCATTTCAAAACTAGTCGACGCCTGCTGGGACCACCGCCGGTATCTGCTTGATACGGGGTTGTTCCGCCAGCGCAGCGATCAGCAGACGGTTCATTTGTTTCAGCGGCTTGTTATGGAACGGGTGACCGACAAGATATTTAGTTGCCACCGTGAAAGGGAGTTTTATCAGAACCTGCTGGATGATTTAAAAAACCGCAAAATCGATGTGGTCACAGCTGCTGAAAAACTCGTTGAAACTATAAAAGTTAAAGTTTAATTTATTAATTTAACCTTTTAATTTCTTTAACAATAAAGCTGCTTAAATATTCGACTACTTTGCTTTGGGTGGTAATCAGCGTATCATAGCTCCCGTCTGGTAAAGGCTCCGTGATAACCGACTTCTTAACGCTCAGCGTTGTTTTTGCCCGGGGATCGATGACCTTCCAGACCACCTCCAGAAGGACATCCTCGCCCAGGCGACCCTCGAAATGTCGGATATCCAGTGTCACCTGATATTGCGGCACAAAGCCGGCATCCCAGGGATACACGGCTACCTGTTCTGCAGGCAGCATCAACGAGATGTTTTCAGCCACCACTCTTGCAAGATCTGCATTCAAACGGCCGGCCCAGCGGTGAAATTCATCAATTTTCAGTTTATTGGGGCTCGTGCGAACGACGATCTGCGGCCGATCCAGTACTTCCGGAATGGCCACCGGGCCGACACCGACGGAGATCGGTTTTAGGGCCGTAATGGTGTTGGACACTGCCTGCGTGCGGGTGGCGCTTAATGTGTAAAATTGGACCGGTGGCGCACCGCTGCGACAACCGATAAGCATCAAGGCGGCTAACAAGATCAATCCTATGATTTTTGCAGATAATAAAGTGCGCGTCATGGAGCCTTTCCTTTCCCGAAGATCAATGCATCCGGATGGCGTTCCAGATACTGAAGCAAAACACGAAGAGAGCGGGCGGCCTCGCCTAGCTCCTTGAGAGCCTGTCTTAACTCGTACTGCAAAGGCGCGTCTTTGCCCAGGGTGCCCTCAACCGATACCAGTGTTTGCTGGGCTTGATCAAGCGTCTCCGCAATGGCCGGGGCAACGTTCGTATTTAAATTTTTGGCAAGCTCGCGGGTTTCTTTCAGGGTTTCATCCAGGGCCCGGACAGCTGCCAGTAACTCGGCAGACTCGGTTATCTTTTTCACGTTTTGAAGGCTATCTCCCAGGTCTTTGCCTATTTTTTCGAAAGGCACGCTTTCGATTTTTTCCAACAGATCATTGACCCGGTTGGTAATCATCTGCAGCGGCGCGGGAATGGTGGGCAGCTCCGGGAACTTTCCATCGAAGTTGATTTTGGCCGGCGGCGCATCCGGATGAAAATCACAATCCACATACAGCTGGCCGGTCAGCAAGCTGCCGGTTTTCAGCTGAGCCCTGAAACCTTTGGCGATCAGCGCTTCCATCTGGGATTTCTCATCCAAATCGGTTTCACCCAGGACCGACCAGCGCTCGGGCTCTGTTTCAACCAGGACCGTAATCTGGGGGGTGAGGGTTTCCTGGTCAAACTGAGCTTTGATGTCCAGTACCTGACCGATTTTAATGCCTCTGAATTCAACCGGTGCGCCAACTGCCAGTCCCCGGATGGAACCTTCAAAACGCAAAATATGATATCTTTTTTCGGTAAACGTTCGTTCAAAAATGCTTTCGTGGGAGTCATACAATTTAAAAATCTGGCCGTCTTGAGCCGGGCCGCCGGCTTCAAGGCTGGTGGGTGTGTCAAAGGCGATGCCGCCCATCATAATCGATACCAGCGATTCGGTGTTGATCCGGATGCCGCTGGCATCCAGTTTCAAATCGAAACCGCTGGCATTCCAGAAACGGGTGTTGGCATGCACCAGCCGGTCATGCGGCGCATTGATAAAGATCTGTATGTTCAGGGTGCGCCCGTCTTCGGCCAAATCGTATCCAATCACCTGGCCCACCTGTATCTGGCGGTAATAGACCGGCGCGCCGTTGTCCAGCGAGCCCAGGCTGCTTGCTTGCAGCTGGAACTCCCGTCCGGGTTTGCCGGTGGTGACAATCGGCGGTAACTCAAGCCCCTTGAATTCCCGGGCCGCCTCTCCTTCCATTCCCGGATCCATTTCAATGTAAGCCCCTGAAAAAAGCGTTCCCAGGCCTGAAACGCCACTGGCGGTTACCCGGGGGCGCACCACCCAGAACCGGGCGTTTTCCGTTAAAAATGGCGTTGCTTCTTTAAATAGCTCGGCCCTGACGATCACCCGGGACAAATCGACGTTGAAGCGGATGGATTCCACCTGGCCGATTTTGACATCTTTGTATTTGACCAGCGTTTTACCGGCTTCCAGCCCTTCGGCGGATTCAAAGGTGATGGACACCATCGGTCCCTTTTCAGACAGGCCCTTATAGGCGAGCCATCCGCCGATTAAAACGGCGACAATCGGGACCAGCCAGACAATAGAAATTTGCTTCTTCGTCTTAACATCTGCCTGCGGCAAATCCGATAGATCCGGTTCACGGTTGTTTTCAGCGTTCATCATGTGACTCCTGTGCATCCCAGATCAGCCTGGGGTCAAAGCTCATAGCGGCAAACATGGTGATGACGACCACGCCGGCAAAGAAAATAGCGCCGGGGCCGGCTTCGATCGTTGCCAGAGAACCCAGTTTGACCAGGGCGACTAAGATGGTGACGACGTATATATCGACCATTGACCAGCGGCCCACGGCTTCGGTAATGCGATACAGCCGCGTGCGATCTTTGGGCCGCCACCGGGATTTTCGGTGGACTGAAATGAGTAAAAAGGTGAGCAGAAAAAGCTTCAGCAACGGTACAAAAACACTGGCCACAAAAATGACCAGCGCAATGGGCCAGCTGCCCGATTTCACAAAATAGATAACGCCGCTCATGATGGTATCTGACTGAGCTTTACCAAAAGAGATCACGGTGGTGATTGGCAGCACGTTAGCAGGAATGTAAAAAATGAAGGCTGCAAAGATAAGTGCCCAGGTGCGCGCCGTGCTATTGGGCTTGCGAGAGTGCAGCCGAGCGCCACAGCGCGGGCAATACGCAGCCTGGTTCTTGGCAATCGATACTGCTTTGCTCAGCAGATGGCAGCTGTGGCAACTGATAAGAGACGCTTTCCTGGCAGTCGGTGTTGATGTTTTCATATGCCCTAATCCAGCGTCTTCCAGATGATATGGGGATCAAGCGCTGCTGCGGATGCGGCCAGTATGAAAATAAGAACCATAAATGCATACAGGGCTGTGCCCGGAATGATGCTGGCCATTTTGACAAGCTTTACGGCCGCCACCAGGATGCCGATCATAAAGACCTCCATCATTCCCCAGGGTCGAAAACTGAGCACTGAACGGAAGAGCAGCGGTAGTTTCCAGGGTCGCCGGCGAAATTTTATGGGAACCAGGATAAATAGCATCCCGCTGAGCTCCAGCAATGGCATGACAATGGTCGTCATCAATACCACACCGGCCACGATCCACATGCCCTGACCGTAAAGTTCTACTATACCGGTAACCAGGTTGGTTTCCTGAACCTGGGCTTCCAATCGAAATGTCAGAAAGGGGTACACGTTGGCAACAATGAAAAGAACCAGTCCGGTCATCGTCAATGCCAGCACGCGGTCCAGGCTGTTTCGTTTGCGCCGGTACAGCACGGCCCCGCAACGGACGCAGCGGGCCGTTGCGTCGGGGGGTAAAGGCCGGCGTTGATGCAGCAAATCACATTCATGACAGGCGATAAGCGATTTTAAGTCGTTCATTCCAGCGAAACCTGTAGAATGGCATCTCATTTTCAAATTGAATATCGAAAATTGATGATTTGTGGAAGTCGCTGCGCTCAGCCATCTTTAATTTAAATTGAACCGCCGCAGGCGAACCCTCAATCTTCAATATTCAATTGTTAATGGTGGCTTAAAAAATTAATACAGATTCATGCTAACCAGCGCATTTATTTAAAAGACCGGAGAAATACGCCCGAATAATCTTCCATCTATACCATATAATTATGAATTTAGCGAACGCTTTGCATCAAATTTGTCAGGAAGCTTCGGGATTATTCGAAAATAAAAAGCCACCCGACACCCAATTATCCATTGCTGCTCATGCCGTCAAAAGACGAATTTTTGCTTGACAGACAGCTGGCCGAATGTTATTAGGTAAAAACATTATATTTTATAATAATTTTTTATATATATTTGTATATATTAATAAATTTTAGCTGAATGTTGTTTGTTTAAGTGTAATTTTATACGAATAAATTATCAGCCTAACCCTGTAAACATCCTTTTTTAGAATTCTTTTCTATCGTTTTGACAATCTTTTCAGAATGGCCAAAAACAATTCAAAAGTGCATACACGGGATCGCATCATCAACTCTGCCAAACAATTGTTTGCCGAGCAGGGATATCAGAAGACCACCATTGCGGATATCTCCAGGCAGGCCGGGCTATCCGAAGCGGCCCTTTATGAATATTTCCAGGGTAAAGAAGATCTGTTGCTCACCATCCCGGACCTATGGGTGTCCGAACTGCTCAAGGACCTGGACGAACAATTATTCGGCATCCAGGGCGCGGTGAACAAGCTGCGCAAGTATTTGTGGTGGTATCTGCACCGCGTTGAGCAGGCCCCTCTGGATGCAAAGATCGTCTATCTGTTTCTGAAAACCAATGCCAATTTTTTAAATACCGAAGTTTACGCCAACGTCAAGAAATTTTATGCCTGCCTGATCGACATTTTTGAAGAAGGCCAAAAAAACGAAGAAATGCGGCCGGACCTGGATCCGAGAAGTGCGCGTGATATTTTTGTTGGAACCATGGATCACATTATTACGCGCTGGCTGTTAAAGGACAGGTCTTATTCCCTGTTTGATAATTTGGAACATATCTTCAATTTACTCGTTGCCGCTTTTAAATCAGAAAGATTCAATTCAGCCGATGATATGAACTGATAAAAAAGGAGGATGTGAAATGGCCAAAACATTATTTGAATGGGATTATTCGGATTACCCGGGGGCTAAAACATACCCCCACCTGTTCAAGCCGATTCAAATTGGCAATCTTATCATTCCAAATCGCATCAAGTATGCGGCCACCGAAGACAACCTCAACGGCCATGACGGGTTTGTCACCGATGCCGGGGTCGAATACATGCGCCAGCGAGCCATCGGCGTTGTCGGCGGGTTGTGCTTTATGCAGGGCGTTTACATGGACGAAAAACGCCAGGGCCAGGGGTATGTCGGTCAGGCCGCCTGCTGGGATGACAAGTTTATCCCGGGTTTAAAGCGCATTGCCGATGCCATCCACGAGGGCAGAGCCGTGGCCGGCTTTCAGCTCATGGATTGCGGCCGCGTGGGGGCGGTCGAAGTCGATTATTGTCACGGTCCCTCGGCGGTTCCCCAGCGCCTCAGAATTTTTAAGCCCGTAGAGGAGATGAGCCATGCGGATGTCAAAACCATGATCCAGCAGCATGTGGATGCTGCCCGGCGCGGTATCGAAGCCGGCTTCGACGTTATGGAAATATCCGGCATTGTGGGTTATCTGATTTCCAATTTCATCTCCAGTTACACCAACCGGCGCACCGATGAATATGGCGGTGACATCCGCGGCCGGATGCAGGCGGTGGTTGAAATTATCCAGGGTGTCAAAGATGTCTGCGGCCCGGACGTTCCGGTGGGTATTCGCCTGTGTTCTGAAGAGCTGCTGGATGATGTGCGCGGCAATACGCCGGAAGAATCCATGGAGACGTATAAGATGGCCGAGGAAGCCGGTGCGGATTATATCAGCTGCACCCTCGGATGGCAGGAATCCATTTATCCGGTGATCAGCCGCGATATTCCGATGGGCAACTGGATTCATCTGGCCAAACGCGCCAAGGAACACGTCACCATCCCCGTTCAAATGGCTTACCGCCTGTTTAAGCCGGGATTGCCGAATGAGAAAATCGGGGCCGGTGAACTGGATCAGTGGGAAATATGCCGGTCGATGATCGCCGATCCGCACATGCCCAAGAAAGTGGCCGAAGGCAGGGAAGAAGAGATTCGGCATTGTGTCGCCTGCAATCTTTGCCTGGCGCGGCTTTTTCGGGATGCCCCCATGACCTGTTACATCAATCCTGTTTGCGCGCATGAATGGCAGGAAGCCTTCGCCCATCCGAAACCGGCGGAAGAGGAAAAAGAAGTCATGATCGTCGGCGCCGGTCCGGCCGGTCTTGAATGTGCTTACATGGCGGCCCGCAGAGGACATGAAGTGCACGTCTATGACAAACGGGATGTGATCGGCGGCACGCTCAATGAAGCCAAAAATGCGCCCTATGGTGACGATGAGCTCTGGACGTGCGTGGAGTATCAAAAGGTCATGTGCGAGCAGGCCGGGGTTCATTTTCATCTGGGCACCGAGGTCACCGATGATCTGATTGAAGAAGAAATGCCGGACACCGTCGTTTTGGCCACCGGCCCGGCTTATTCAAAGATTGCGGCGCCCGGCGGCGACAGTGATAAGATTGTCAACCTGCTGGATGTCATGAGCGCAAAAGCTGAAGTTGGTGAAACCGTGGTGGTTTACGGCAACCGTAAACCGGGCATCGGCTGTGCCCTGCATCTCGCCAAACAGGGCAAAAAAGTAACCATCGTCGGCAAGGAAAAATCAGCCGGTTTCGATGTCAATCCCTCCTTTAAATGGCGTTATATGATCTATATGCGTCAAAACGGGATAACCGTCTACAACGATTGCAATATCGAGCAAGTCACCGATGAAGGCATTATCGTTCGCGCATTCGATGGCGTTCGCTGGCCGGTCAAATGCGATACGGTGGTGCTCAGTGACAGAGGACCCAACGAGAGTTTGAAAAAGACGGTTCAATCCGAGGGCATCGAGCTTTTCGTTATCGGGGATGCCCTGATTCCCAGGAACTTGTCCAGTGCGGTCCATGACGGCTATCGTATTGGAATTCGATTATAAAAAAGGAGGTTCACATGTCAGTTGATGCTGAAAAAGAAATAACCAAAATGCATAGAATGCTGCACAGCACCCAGAATGAAATCGGGAAAACCTACTACCGCTGGCGACAGGTGGCCATTGAATTTGCGGGTGATGATGTTGATCCGCTGGCTGTCTCCTTGCGGGCTGCTGAAGTATTTGGCAAAGATATCGGTAAAAGTTTTTTGCCGCGCATGAACTGGTTGAAAGGCGAAGAGGGCTTTATGATGAATCTGGCCAGATCCCTGGCCGGGCTCTGGAATACCGAAGGCGGTCTTGCCACGGTGGAAAAAGGTGAAAATCCCGGTGAACTGCTTATTAAATGCATGCGCGACCCATGGCCCACCTGGGCCAAGGAATACGGAGCGCCGATGGAAGAGGTCGCCCTGTGCCGGGAACGCATGTACCAGACTATCCTGGAAGACGTCGGCGCCTTTATGAATGTGCCTTTGAAGATTGAACTTCAGAAAGCCATCTCGCGCGGACAGGGCGAAACGGTCATGAAGCTGTCCAGGTCAGAGTGAACCGGTTGCCACTTTCAGGTTTCATAAACTTTTTGTTCAAGACATCAATATAAATTACAGATGGAATACCGGATTACTGGAATAATGGAATATCGGGTACGAAAAGGAATAACATCTGATCCTAACGCAAGAGATTCACATCCATTGAACCCATCATTCCACCATTCCATGTTTCCATTATTTCTTTTTTGAGTTAAGGAGAAAAAATATGGCTGCTCAAATTGATATGGATAAATGCACGATGTGTGGTGGTTACACCTCAACGCTGTGCGTCGAAGTGTGTCCGGATCAAGCCATCCGTGTACAGGACGGAAGACCGGTGGTCACCGAATTTTTGTGTGAAGACTGCAACGAATGCGGATGCATCTGCCCGGATGCAGCAATTACGATACCGCTTGAAAAAGTCACATTTTAGCAAAATAAAAATTTAGCCAAAAGACATTTTTGAGATCGCTTCTGATAATTTCGGTTCAGCCGGGGCAAAGGAGGGTAGAATGAAAATTAACAAAATTGACCATATCTGCATAGCGGTGAAAAACCTGGATACGGCCCGTAAGGTCTGGGAACCGGTATTGGGCAAATCCAAGCCGGACGATGAATATATCGATGAGCCTGAAAAAATCAAGGTTGCCCGCTACTGGTTGGGTGAAGTCGGTTTCGAGTTGATGGAATCGACCACGCCGGATGGGGATGTCGCCAAATTCATCGAAAAAAGAGGCGAAGGCGTCATGCTGATCAGCTTTAACGTCGATAACACCCGCGACGCCATGGCTGAATTGAAAAACAAAGATTATCCGTTTATCGGCGGCGCCCGGCCTTTCCGGGACTGCGAGTTTGCTTTTATTCATCCCAAGAAGATGAATGGGGTTCTGCTGGAGCTCATTGACTATAAGTGGCGAGAGTTCCAAAAACGCTAAGGCGCTGTTACGAGTCACGAGTTCCGCGTTGCGTGTTTTTTTGATATGCAACCTCCGAAGTAAAACTCGTAACCCGTAACCTGTAACGCGTAACACAAGGATATAGACATGACCATTTCGAAGAAAATTGAAAATGTCATTGCCGGGGCTTCATTCATTCGAAAGATGTTTGAAGAAGGTGCCCAACTCAAGGCTCAATACGGAGCCGAAAACGTATACGATTTCAGT